>DASXRA010000049.1:0-10536 GCA_036506855.1 Jatrophihabitantaceae bacterium | reverse complement strand
GGGCCTGTGGCCGCCCGGCTGATGGGGGTCGCGGCAGCTGCTTGTGCTCTGCCTACATCAATGTGAGCAGAGCACAAGCGCTCGACACCAGTGGGGTCGAACGCCGGGACTTACGAGCGGTCGGGTCCGCTGCGGCACGCCGTCCGGCACCCGCCACGCACGTCCGGATATGTGCCACCGGCATGCCCTTTTCCCGCCTTGCGCTGACCGCGACACGCCGGTGAGGTCGAAGAACTTCTCGTCCACAGGACGTGGACAGTTCAGGGCAATGAATCCGGGCATCACGGCTCTCGCCGGAAAGAAAGTCACAGGCCCGTCCACCGGTGATCTACAAGGTGCCCACAGGGTTATCCACAGGTGTGTACACAGGTCGGATTGATTGCTGCGGTGACCCGGCCCTAGCGTGGGCCACCGCAGCAGCGCCCGTGGGACCGGCTCGGCTGGGTCAAATTTGTCAGTACGTCTCGGGACCCTGTGATTATGCGCGCAGACCCGGGAGGGCTAGGGGGGAACACTCAGGTGACGCGGGCTGTCGAATCGCGCTCTTCGGACGCCGCGTACGACCGCACCCCGCCCCAAGATGTCCCAGCTGAGCAGTCTGCGCTCGGCGGAATGCTGCTCAGCAAGGACGCGATCGCCGACGTCGTCGAGGTAGTGCGCCCGACCGATTTCTACCGCCCGGCGCATCAGCTCATTTACGACGCGATCCTCGATCTGTACGCCCGCGGCGAGCCCGCCGATGCCGTCACCGTCTCAGCCGAACTGACCCGAGCCGGGCAGCTGATGCGGATCGGCGGCGCCGAGTACCTCGTCACGCTGATCCAGACCGTGCCCACGGCCGCGAACGCGGGCTATTACGCACAGATCGTCGCTGAGAAGGCCGTGCTGCGCCGCCTGGTCACCGCCGGCACCCGCATCGTCCAGATGGGCTACGACACGGCGACTGGAGCGTCCGGAATCACCGGCAGCGTCGACGACGTCGTCGACCGCGCTCAGGCCGAGATCTACGACGTCACCGAACGGCGCACCAGCGACGACTACGTGCACATCGAGGCGCTGCTCAGCGGCACGCTGACCGAGATCGAGCGGATCGCCGACTCCGGCGGCATCGGTACCGGCATTCCCACCGGCTTCGCCCGCCTGGACGAGATCACCAACGGCCTGCATCCGGGGCAGATGATCACGGTGGCCGGACGTCCCGGCTCGGGCAAGGCCCTCGCAGTCGACACTCCGCTGGCCACACCGACCGGCTGGACGACGATGGGCGAGGTCGAGGTCGGTGACGAGCTGCTCGACGCCGACGGGCGCCCGACCCGCGTCGTTGCCGCGACCGGCGTGCTGCGTGGGCGGCCGTGCTACGAGGTCGAGTTCTCCGACGGCACGGTGATCGTCGCCGACGCTCAGCACGAGTGGCGGACGTCCACGCGGGCGTCCGTCCTGGCGAACGCGGGCGGTGTGCGCGAGAGCCAGGACGCGATCTTCACCACCGAGCAGATCGCTCGCACCGTACGCTGCGGTACGGTCACCAACCACCGCGTGGCGTGCACGGCTCCGCTGGCGCTGCCGCGCAGGGCGCTGCCGTTGCCGCCGTACGTGCTCGGCGCATGGCTCGGCCGGGCGCATCCGCATGACCGGCAGGGCACTCTCGAGGCTCAGCTGCGGACGATGGGCGTGCTGGCGCGCAAGCACATCCCGATGGAATACCTGCGTGCCAGCGAGGCCCAGCGACGCGCCTTGCTGGCCGGGCTGCTCGATGCCGAAGGCACGGTGACGCCGTCGGGCAACGTGACCTTGACCGCGTCCAGCAAGCGGCTCGGCGACGATATCCGCGAGCTGCTGGCCAGCCTGGGCTACCGTCCGACACCGCGCGCCAAGCCGGGCTGCGCGCCGGGTGCGGGCTCCACGATCGCGTTCACGCCGGGCGATCAGGTCTTCCGGTTGAGCCGCCGGGCGAACCGGCTCGCGTCGACAACGCAGCGCACGGCGCACAGCCGCCAGATCGTGGCGGTGCGGGTGGTGCGTCCGGTGCCGGTTCGTTGCGTACAGGTCGACAATGCCGACCACATGTACCTGGCCGGCCGCACGATGGTGCCTACTCACAACTCGACCTTGGCGCTGGACTTCGCCCGCTCCGCGGCCGTCAAGCATCACAAGCCGACCGTCGTGTTCTCCCTGGAGATGGGCAAGCTCGAGATCATGATGCGGCTGTTCTCCGCCGAGGCGCTGGTGCCCCTTCGCAGCATGCGCTCGGGGCACATGAGCGACCAGGACTGGGCGCGCCTGGCCCGGCGCTCCGGCGAGCTGGCCGAGGCGCCGCTGTTCATCGACGACTCACCGAACCTGACGATGATGGAGATCCGCGCGAAGGCACGCCGGCTGCGTCAGCGCCACGACCTGCAGCTGATCGTCATCGACTACCTGCAGCTGATGACCAGCGGCAAGCGCGTCGAATCGCGCCAGCAGGAAGTCAGCGAGTTCTCCCGAGCGATCAAGCTGCTGGCCAAGGAGCTGGACGTGCCGGTCGTCGCGCTCTCCCAGCTCAATCGCGGCCCCGAACAACGCACGGACAAGAAGCCGATGCTCGCCGACCTGCGTGAATCCGGATCGATCGAGCAGGACTCGGACGTCGTGCTGCTCGTCCACCGCGAAGACATGTACGAGCGCGAATCGCCCCGTGCCGGTGAGGCCGACCTGATCATCGCCAAGCACCGCAACGGCCCCACCGCCACGGTCGCCGTCAGCTTCCAGGGTCACTACAGCCGCTTCAGCGACATGCCCGAGTGAGGAAATCCCACCGTGACGAGTACCCCGACCTACTCTCAGGCCATGACAGCTGAGCCGTTCCAGGCACGGGACGTCGCGGCCGCCATCCGCCGCCGCCTTCCCGCCGTCGGCGCGAAGAAGCTGCACAAGCTGCTCTACTACGCGCAAGGCCATCACCTGGCGGCATTCGGCCAGCAGCTGTTCGTCCAGTCGATCTCCGCGTGGGACATGGGCCCGGTAGTAGGAGCGTTTTGGCACGAGGAGCAGACGCCAGATGACCCGCGTGAGGTGGCCGCTCTTGATGAGGCGGGGCTCAACACGGTCGGCTACGTCGTAAGCCGTTACGGACGGCTCACCGGTCGTGACCTCGAAGTGCTCTCCCGCGGCGAGCTGCCTTGGCAAGACGCCGACCGTCGACGCAAGCTTGCCGGCGAGCAATCCGCTCGCATCTCGCCGGCGACGATGATCGAATACTTCTCCGCCGATGCCGACGAGGACGAGACCGCACTCGACGCGACTGGGCTTGATGCCATGTTCGCCGGTGCCGCGCAACAGAGTCGGCAATCACGTGGCGACGTTGACGACTTGGACCCGGACCGGCTGCGCCAACGACTGCTCGATTGGCAACAGTCCGCCTGAACTCGTTCTGGCGGCTCGTCGATTTCGAGCCGGCGCCATGGCGCAAGGTCGAGGCCCGGTAGCCTCCGCGGTGCCTCCACCTGCCTAAGGAGCCAGCATGCCGGTCCTTACCGAGCTCGCCGGGGCACTCGCGTCCGGCACCGTCGAGGTCATCGATCTCACCGCGCCGTTGTCGAGTAGCACCCCGACACTGCAACTTCCGCCGCAGTTCGGGCAGACGGCGAAGTTCGAGTTCGAGGAGATCAGCCGCTACGACCAGCGCGGCCCGGCCTGGTACTGGAACAACTTCCGTACCGGCGAGCACACGGGCACGCACTTCGACGCGCCCAAGCACTGGATCACCGGCCAGGACGGCGAGGACGTCGCCTCGGCGCCGCCGCGTCGGCTGGTCGGGCCGGCTGCCGTGTTGGATTTCTCCGCGCAGGCCGCGGCGAACCCGGACTTCCTGCTCGAGGTCGACGACATCCGGGCCTGGGAGAGCGAGCGCGGCCCGCTGCCCGTGGGAGGCTGGCTGCTCTACCGCACCGGGTGGGACGCTCGGTCCGCTTCGCAGGAGGCGTTCCTCAACGCGGACGAGGACGGCCCGCACACGCCAGGTATGTCGGTGGAGTGCGCCCACTGGCTCGCCGAGCAGTCGCCGGTGGTCGGGCTGGGCGTCGAGACCGTCGGCACCGATGCGGGTGCCGCCGCCGGGTTCGACCCCATGTTCCCGTGCCACACGCTGATGCACGGCGCGGGCAAGTACGGGCTGACGCAGTTGCAGAATCTGGCGGAGCTGCCGGCAACCGGCGCGATCCTCGTCGTGTCGCCGCTGAAGATCGTCAGCGGCTCGGGAAGCCCGGCCAGGGTGCTCGCCCTCGTCGAACACTAACGATGATCGTCGCGCGTGCGGTCGGGAAGACCCTCGCTGAGCTCGGCGTCGACCACGTCTTCGGCGTGGTCGGCTCGGGCAACTTCCACGTCACCAACGCGCTGATCGACGCGGGCGCGCGCTTCGTCGCCGCCAGGCACGAAGGCGGCGCAGCCACCATGGCGGACGCCTACGCGCGGATGAGCGACTCGGTGGCCGCACTCTCCGTGCACCAGGGCCCCGGCCTGACCAACGCGATGACCGGCATCGCCGAGGCAGCCAAGAGCCGCACCCCGCTGGTGGTGCTCGCCGCCGACGTCAGCGAGACGAAGTCGAACTTCTACGTCGACCAGGACGCGCTGGCAACGTCGGTGGGCGCGGTCGCGATGCGTGTCGAGTCGGCGGACGAGGCGGTGGCCACTGCGGCTCGGGCCTACTTCACGGCACGGGATGACCGCCGGACGGTCGTGCTCAACCTGCCGCTCGCCGTGCAAGCCGCCGACGTACGCGACGCACCGGTACCGACGCAGCCGCGTCCGGCCGACCCGCCGCCGGACGAAGCCGGCCTGGCGCTTCTCGTCGAGGCGCTCGCCGGCGCTCAACGTCCGGTCTTCATCGCCGGACGGGGCTCCCGCGGCGCGCGAGATGCCCTCGTCGAGCTCGGCGACGCATGCGGCGCGCTGCTGGCGACCAGCGCCGTCGCAAAAGGGCTGTTCCGCGACAACCCGTGGGCCCTCGACGTGTCAGGTGGCTTCGCCACACCGCTCGCAGCCGAGCTGATCAGCGAGGCGGACATGATCGTCGGGTGGGGTTGCGCACTGAACATGTGGACGACGCGGCACAGCAGGCTGATCGGCCCCGACGCGACGCTCGTGCAGGTCGACCTCGACCCGGCCGCGCTCGGCGTCCACCGCGAGATCAGCTTCGGGGTGGTCGGCGGCGTCACGGCGACCGCCCGGGCGGCGACCGACGTCGTCGGCCGCAGCAGGCCGGGCTACCGGAGCGAGGACGTCCGAGCCAGCATCCAAGCGCGCGGGCGGTGGCGTGATGTCGCGTACGACGACAGGTCGACCGCCGAGCACATCGATCCCCGGACGCTGACCATCGCGCTCGACGACATGCTGCCCGCCGAGCGGGTGGTCAGCGTCGACTCTGGCAATTTCATGGGCTACCCGAGCATGTTCCTGTCGGTTCCCGACGAGCGTGGCTTCTGCTTCACCCAGGCATACCAGTCGATCGGGCTCGGCCTGGCGACGGCGATCGGCGCCGCGGTGGCGCAACCGGATCGCCTGCCGGTGGCTGCGCTCGGTGACGGCGGCGCGCTGATGAGCGTCGCCGAACTGGACACCGTCCGGCGACTCGGCCTGCCGATGGTCGTGATCGTCTACAACGACGACGCGTACGGCGCCGAGGTCCATCACTTCGGACCGGACGGCCACGACCTGTCGACCGTGCGGTTCCCGTCCACCGATATCGCGGCGATCGCGCGCGGGTTCGGCTTCGACGCCGTCACCGTGCGCCGCGCCGCGGATCTTGCCGGCGTGCGAACCTGGCTCGACGGGCCGCGCGCGACGCCACTGCTGATCGACGCGAAGGTCACCGCTGATCGCGGCTCGTGGTGGCTCGAGGAAGCGTTCCGCGGTCACTGAGCCAGCGCGACGGCGGCAACCCGTGCGCGCCGGCCGCGCGGACGGTCGCGCAGGGCAGGGACGAGTGCCGTCAGCACCAGCACGCCGGTGAGCGCGAAGGCGACTGGGTAGCCGGTACGTCCGACGACCGCGCCGAACGCGACCGGACCAGCGCCGTAGCCCAGGTCGTAGGCGAGATTCCAGACGGCGTTGACCATGCCGTACCCGGACCGATCCACCCGCTCGATCATCATCGCGAGCGTGACGCACTGGACGGCGCCGAACCCCGCGCCGAACAGAGCCGCACCGGCCATCAGGCTGCCCGGGTTGGCCGCCCCGGCCAGCAGAGCCATGCCGAGAGCGGTCGTCACGAGTCCCGGGATGAGCAGCCTGTGGTGCCCCTTGCGGTCGCCGTAACGCCCGGCAGCCCACCGGCCGGCCGTCGCGGTGACGGCCTGCACAAGCAGGGCCGCGGCGCCCGCCGCGCTGGAGACGCCGGCCAGCGGCAGGAACGCGACGACGATGCCGGCGGCGACCGTCGTCGCGACGAACGCGAGGGCCAGGCGCATCTGGCTGCCCGAGCGCAGCCCGTCCAGCAAACCGGAAGGCTCTTTGGTCGTAGCGCCGTCCTCGGACGGGCGTCGCGATCCGATCTGGGCCGCGAGTCCGCCGAGGGCAGCAACCGCCGCCAGTGCGAAGACCAGCGGGTATCCGACATGGTCGGCCAGCCACACGCCTGCGGGCAGCGCGACGATGCCCGGCGCCGAGGCGACGACTCCGAAGACGCCAAGGCCCTCGCCCCGGCGTTCGGCCGGCACGAGCGACACCACGAGCGAACCGCTCGCCACCACGGTGAGCCCGAAGCCGAGCCCGCGGACGGCGCACACGGTCACGATCAGCGCGAGCCGGTCCGAGGCGATCAGGAGCAGCGAGGGCGCACCGAGCAGCACGAGGCCGATGGCCAGTACGCGGCGGACGCCGAGTCGAGCCATCAGGCGCGGCGTGGCGAGTTCGGCCAGCACGCCGCCGAACATCAGCACGCCGGTGACGATGCCCGCCGAGCCGGCCGACGTGGTCAGCATCGGGGTCACCGACAGCAGCAGGTAGAAGCTCGACAGCGCACCGAATGACGCTGCGAGTACGCGGGCCAGTGCGGCGGTCAGCAGGCGTGGCCGGGGCGGCTCGCCGGTGCGGTGGTCTGTGGTCCGGGATTCGGTCGTCGCGTTCATAGCTTGGACGCTAGAAGCGGAATTGGCCGGTGATAAGGTCCGATTCCATGGCGATTCAGTGGTCCGGTTTGGGTCCAGGAGTGCTGCTGACGCTCGACCGCGCGGCCGGTCAGGGCTTGCGATCCCAGCTGGAGGACGGCCTGCGCGATGCCATCCGGACGGGTCGCCTGCACGTCGGCGAGCGCCTGCCGTCGTCGCGGGAACTGGCCCGCGAGCTCGGCATCTCGCGCGGTCTCGTGCAGGAGTGCTACGAGCAGTTGCAGGCAGAGGGCTACCTGGTCAGTCAGGTCGGCTCGGCCACCCGGGTCGCGTCGAGTGCGTATCCGGCGCCAGCCCCGGCGACCGAGCCGGCGCCGCCGCCCGCCGCCCCGCCGCGGCCGCGCCTGCTCGCCGACTTTCGTAGCGGGACGCCGGACCTGGCGAGCTTTCCGCGCGGCGACTGGGCCTGGGCGACGCGCGAGGCGTGCCGGACGGTCGCATCGGCCGACATGGACTACGGCGACCCGCGTGGCAACGCGGCTTTCCGCGACGTCCTCGCCGCCTATCTGCGCCGCGTGCGGGCAGCCGCCGCCGACCCTGCCCGCATCGTCGTCTGCACCGGCTACGCGCAGGGGCTCGGCCTCGTGCTGCGCGTCCTGCATCGCTCCGGCGCACGCTGTGTCGCATTCGAGGACCCGGGACCCGGCCACGTCGAGACCAGCGAATCGATCAGAACCGCGCGTGCCGTCGGGCTGCGGGTCGCTCACGTACCCGTCGACGACCACGGGCTCGACGTCCAGGCGCTTGCGGCCAGCGGCGCGGACGTCGTCGTCGTGACGCCGGCCCACCAGTCTCCGACCGGTGTCGTGCTCGCGCCGCATCGGCGTCATGCCCTGGTGGAATGGGCCGACCGCAACGACGCCTTCGTGATCGAGGACGACTACGACTCGGAGTTCCGGTACGACCGCGAACCCGTCGGTGCCGTGCAGGGGCTGGCGTCCGACCACGTGTTCCTGATCGGGACGACGAGCAAGTCCCTCGCGCCGGCGATCCGACTCGGCTGGATCCTGGCACCGGCCCGGCTCGCGGGCGCACTCGCCGAGGAGAAGCTGATCAGCGATCGGGGCACGTCCGTCCTCGATCAGCTGGTGGTCGCGACGCTGCTGCAGTCCGGCCGCTACGACCGGCACCTGCGCCGCATGCGCGTCACCTATGCCGGACGTCGCGACGCGCTTGCCGCGGCGCTCGCCGAGCACGCGCCGCACGTCAAGCTGACCGGGCTGGCGGCCGGCTTCCACGCCGTCGCGCACCTGCCCGACGATACGGACGAGCCTGCCGTCGTGGCCGCGGCGTTGCGGCGCTCAGTCGGCCTGTACGGGATGAGCCTGTCGCGCGCCGACGGTGCGACGACGCCGCCACAACTCGTGCTGGGCTTCGGCAACGTCGGCGAGCGCGCTATCGGACCGGGCATCGGCGCGGTCGCCGACCTGCTGCGCTGAGCGTTCAGTCGGCGGCGCGGACGGGCCGGTAGACGAGCAGCAGCACGTCCGGGCCGACATTGCGCGATTCGACCAGCTGCAGATCCGTGGTGTCACCCGCCTCGGCGAACAGCCGCTTGCCGCTGCCGAGCACCACCGGGTGCACCATCAACCGGTACTCGTCGACCAGGTCGTGCTCGCGCAGGAAGCCCGCGAGCGTCGCACTGCCGGCTACCAGGACATCGCCGGCGTAACGCTCCTTGAGGCGCGCAACCTCGTCCGCGACGTCGTCGGAGATCACCGTGGTGTTCTTCCAGGTCGGCTCGGTCAGCGTCGTGGAGACGACCACCTTCGGCATCCCGTTCATGCGCTCGCCGAACTCGCCCGTCGTCTCCTCCATCGCCGGCCATGCCGCCGCGAACCCCTCGTATGTCACCCGGCCGAGCAACTGGACGTCGCTGGCCACGAGTTCCTCGAACTTGAACTGCTGCCCCTCCGGTGCCGGAAAGCGCATCGCCCACCCGCCGATCGAGGTTCCCTCGGCGCCACCGGGATCTTCGATGACGCCGTCCAGCGAGATGAATTCGCTCACCACCAATTTGCCCATGACCATCTCCCGTTCGTTGTCGACCGCCCGGTGACCCGGGCACGCGCGTCACGCTATGCGGCAGCGGAGTGCCAGAGACAGATCCAGTTCTCCGTCCGAATCGTGGTCCGGTTGGGCGCGTACGCCCGCGGTCGGACTCGGGTAGCGTTGCGGTCTCCAGCAGCTGACGCGCCGAGGAGGTGAGACCCATTACAGCCATGTCAGGCCGGGTGCTCTCACCTCACGGCCATGCGGTCGGCAGCACCTAGCAGACCGCGCGAGCGCCCTTCGAGATTTCGAAAGGCTCTCTTGTCTGCTCTCGAGTCACCTAATGCTGTACCGGATGCTGTGCCGGTCATCGCCGCGAGGCTTCGGGCTGCCGGCTGCGTCTTCGCCGAGGACGAAGCGCAGTTGCTCGTCGGCGCGGCCCCCACACCGGCCGAACTCGCGGCCATGGTTGACCGGCGGATCGCCGGCGTACCGCTCGAACACATCCTCGGCTGGGCGGACTTCTGCGGGCTGCGGATACTCGTCGACCCGGATGTGTTCGTACCTCGGCGCCGCACCGAGTTCCTGGTGCACCAGGCCGCCGCCCTTACCCGGCCGCACGCCGTCGTCGTGGACCTGTGCTGCGGCTCGGGCGCGGTGGGCGCCGTACTGGCTGTCGCGGTCGGTCGGATCGAGCTGCACGCCGTCGACATCGACCGTGCGGCCGTGCGGTGCGCCCGCCGCAACATCCGCGGTAGCGCATACGTCGGCGACTTGTACGAACCGCTGCCCGTTGCGTTGCGCGAACGCGTCGACGTCCTGGTCGCCAACGCGCCCTACGTGCCCACCGGCGAGATCGGCCTGATGCCCGCGGAGGCGCGCGTCCACGAGCCTCGGGTTGCCCTCGACGGCGGCACGGACGGCCTCGACGTCCAGCGCCGGGTCGCTGCCGACGCGTCCCGTTGGCTCGCGCCCGGCGGGCACCTGCTCGTCGAGACGAGTGACCGACAGGCGCCGCGCACCGTCGAGGCCTTCGCCCAGCATGGCCTCACCGCCCGGGTGGCCACGTCCGACGAACTGAACGCCACCGTGGTCATCGGCAGTAGGCCGCAGAGCGGCAATTGATCTCGCTTACGCGGACGCTGCCGCTCGGTGAGCCTGCGGGCTGACCCCGTAACTGCGTTTGAACGCCGTGCTGAACGTGAACGGGCTGCCGTAGCCGACCTGACGGGCGACGCCGCCCACGGTGACGCCTGGCTCGAGCAGCAGGTCGGCGGCGAGCGCCAGCCGCCAGCCGGTCAGGTACGACAGCGGCGGCTCGCCGACCAGTTCGGTGAAGCGCCTCGCCAGGGTGGCCCGCGCGACGCCGACCTCGGCGGCCAAGCCGGCCACCGTC
>DASXRA010000048.1:0-9116 GCA_036506855.1 Jatrophihabitantaceae bacterium | reverse complement strand
GTCAACTCGCTCGTCGTGCGAGTCGTCAACCGATCCGACCTCGCGGTGCGCGTGTTCGAGGGCGAGGACATCCCGCTCGTCAAAGACGGGCGGTTCGTCGATCGGTCGCTGCGCAAGGAAGGCTTGCGCCGCGCCGACGTCGAGGCAGCGCTGCGCGCCCAGAACGCCGATGGCGCACTGGACGTCGCCGAGGCGACGCTAAGTCCGGGCGGCAGCATCGTCGTCTGGCTCAAACCCGAGCAGATGAACGCGACCCGCGCGGACCTGGCTGCGATCGGAACTCGCCTGGACGCCATCGAGCGTGCACTCGGCCGCTCGTCAGCCTGACCGCGCGGATTCGCCGGCCACACGCAGTCGCTACCTTCGCCGGTCGCGCTCAGAGATCAGTGGCGATTATCCGGTCGGCCACCTCGGCGATGTCTGCGCCGACGATGTCCGGTTGCAGACCGAGCGGGCTCGTCACCATGCCCGGCCGGGCCACGAATGCCGCCGCGCAACCTGCCTGCAGCGCGCCGGCGACGTCCCAGTGATGGGCGGCGACCAGCCGCACGTCGCCGGCAGCAACGTCGAACGAGCGGGCGACCGCGAGGTACGGCTCCGGTGCGGGTTTGAGGCGGCGGACGCTGTCCGCGGAGATGACTGCGTCGAACAGGTCGCGGATGCCGGCATTGACCAGCTGCGCCTCAGCGACCGGCGCCACGGAGTTCGTCAGGGCGACGATGGTCAACGGCGTACCTCGCAGCTTCCGCAGGCCGTCCGCGACGTCCGGATACGGCGGCAACGTGGTCATTGCCTCCACGATCGCCTCTCGCGTCGCATCGCCCACGGCGATGCCTTCGCGCTGCGCGAGCATGTGCAGAGCTGCATGCTGCGCGGTGCTGAAGTCCACGTACGCGCCGGTCAGCCCACCCACGAACGACAGCTGGAGCATGAGCGCGAACCATTGCGTTCGCAGGGCCGAACTGCCGAATGCTCTTTCGAACGGCTCGTCGAGCGCGCGTAGATCGAGCAGCGTCTCGTTGACGTCGAAAGCCACAACCTGTGTCATGTCCAGCCGTACCTCCAGGTCCGATGTTGCGTGACCTAGCGGGCCTGCCTCATCGACGAACCGGTCACTCGGCGCTGACCTTCTCCTGTCGGCGCGGGAGTCGCCAGCCTGGGCGCGGGTAGTGGCAGGTGTAACCGTTGGGGTAGCGCTCCAGGTAGTCCTGGTGCTCAGGCTCGGCTTGCCAGAACGGTCCGGCCGCGGTTACCTCCGTGACCACCTTGCCGGGCCACAGTCCGGAGGCATCGACATCGGCGATCGTGTTCTCGGCGATGCGCTTCTGTTCCTCGGTCGTATAGAAGATGGCCGACCGGTAGCTCGCTCCGACGTCGTTGCCCTGACGGTTCTTCGTGGTCGGGTCGTGGATCTGGAAGAAGAACTCGAGCAGGTCGCGGTAGGAGACTTGCTCCGGGTCGAAGACGATCTCTATTGCCTCGGCGTGCGTTCCGTGATTGCGGTACGTGGCGTTCGGCACGTCGCCGCCGCTGTATCCGACGCGCGTGGAGATCACGCCTGGCCGCTTGCGGATCAAGTCCTGCATTCCCCAGAAACACCCTCCGGCGAGCACCGCACGCTCAGTCGTTCCGGCCGTCATGTTCGCTCCTTTGTTCGGCACTCTGCACAACGTCCGGCGGGCGACCTAGCTTCCCGCCCGAAACGTGACCGCCATGACGGCATCACTGTTGCGGCTCCGTCATCGGTACTCCGGGTTTTCGTAGTCGAAGCGACAGCCTGCGTCCCATTCCGAGCGCTGATTTCCGTATGCCGGGATGCCGCCCGCATCCTTGAGGATCCGCGCCATGTGGATCAGGTTCCACGTCATGAATGTCGTGTTCCGGTTGGTGAAGTCGTTCTCCGGACCGCCTGACCCCGGGTCGAGGTAGGACGGGCCGGGGCCGGCCTCGCCGATCCATCCCGCGTCGGCCTGCGGTGGGATTGTGTAGCCGATGTGCTGGAGTGTGTAGAGCACGTTCATTGCGCAGTGCTTGATGCCGTCCTCGTTGCCCGTGATGAAACAGCCGGCCACCCGTCCGTAATAGACGTACTGGCCCGCGTCGTTGAGCAGATGCGAACCGCCGTAGAGACGTTCATGCACCTTCTTCATGATCGAACTGTTGTCGCCGAGCCAGATCGGGCCGGCAAGGACGAGGATGTCGGCCGCCAGCACTTTCTCGAAGATCTCCGGCCAGTCGTCGGTGGCCGCACCGTGCTCGCGCATGTCGGGCCACACACCGGTCGCAATGTCGTGGTCGACGGCCCGGACGATCTCGACCTCGACACCGTGCTCCCGCATGATGTGCGCGCTCGCGTCGACCAGTCCTTGCGTGTGGCTGCGCTCGGGTGATCTCTTGAGCGTGCAGTTGATGAACAGCGCCTTGAGGTCGTCGTAGGCAGGTTGCGTCTCGGTCATCGTGATCCCATCGAGTGGTGTGATGAAGTCAGAGCAGTTGTGCGTCCTGCTGCACACACAGCAGGGCGGGGCCGTCGGCAGCGAAGAGCCTGGCGAACGCGCCGTCGAGCTCTTCGCGTCGTGCGACGGCGATCCCCGTCGCGCCGCACAGTTCGGCGTATGCGGCCCAGTCGGGGTTGTGCAGCGATGTGTGCCAGACCGGTATGCCGGCCGCCAGCTGCTCCTTGCTGATCTTGCCGAGGGAATGGTTGTCCATCAGCAGGTGCTTGATGGGGATCCCGTACTTCACTGCGGTGAGCAGCTCGGCGCTGTACTGCCCGAAACCTCCGTCGCCGGTGACAGCGAGGACCGGACGCCCGGGAGCCGCCGCCCAAGCGCCCAACGCCGCTGGGTAGCCGAAGCCGATCGAGCCGAGGTACCCCGACATCAGCACGGGCTGCCCCGCCGATTCCAGGTAGCGGCCCAGGGAGTACGCGTGGTTACCGACGTCCACGGTGACAACGGCGTCGTCGGGCAGGTGGCGCGCGAGGGCGTCGAACACCGCCGCCGCCGAGACCCCGGCGCCCCGGTCGTCGGCCACCCTTCGTGCCTTCTCCGCCCGCCAGATCGACCATCGGCGCGCGACGTCGGCGGTCTGGTCCTCGGCCCGCGCATCCGTAATTCGGGCATCGAGCGCGGCGACGGTCAGCGCCGCGTCGCCGAGCAGGTGCTCAGTCACCGCGTCGAAGCGCCCGATCGCGGTGTGCGCGTCGTCGATCTGGATGATCGGCTTGTACGCCGCGATCCCGGTGTGGTTGGAGAACGACGCTCCGACGACGACGAGCAGGTCGGCCTCGTTCATCAACCAGCTCGCGACCGGCGTCCCGCTGCGCCCGAGCACTCCGGCGCCGAGCGGGTGGCTATCGGGGATCAGACCTTTGGCCTTGAACGTCGTCAGGACGGGCGCGCCGAGACGCTCGGCCATGCTCTGGATCTGGTTACGTGCCACACGAGCGCCGTGGCCGACAATGAGGACCGGACGGCGCGCATCACGCACGAGAGCCGCAGCGCGCGTCAGTGATTCGTCGTCCGGAAGGATCCGCCGGGTCGTGAGCCGCCCCGCCGGAGCCGCGGGGCCCTGGTCGGAGGGCAACACCTGCACCTCGTCGGGCAAAACGAGGTGGGCCACGCCGCGTCCGTCAATAGCTCGTTTGACCGCGAGTGCCGCCAGTTCGGCGTGGTCGCTACCGGCGAGCACGACCTGCGAGGACACGGCGACGTCGGCAAACACGCTGGACAGATCGAGATCCTGGAACGCTCCACGGCCACGGACCGACGAGGGCACCTGCCCCGACACGGCAACCACCGGCGAGCCGTCCAGCTTCGCGTCGTACAGCCCGGTGAGCAGGTTCGTCGAGCCCGGCCCGGCGATCGCGAAACACATCGCAGGACGCCCGGTGAGCTTTCCGTACGCGCTCGCCGCGAACGCAGCAGCGCCCTCGTGGCGGATGCCGATATAGGTGATCTCGCCGCGCTCCTCAGCCTTGCGAAGGGCATCAGCGAAACCGAGATTCGAGTGTCCGACCATGCCGAAAACGTGGGTGATCCCAAACGCCACGAGAGTTTCGACCAGCACGTCGCCGACCGTGCGGACCGGGCCCGGCAGCTCGGGCAGTTCGACGTACACGCCGTCCGGACGCTCGTCGACCGGAAAGCTCGGTACCGAGTCGCTGAACCCACTTGGCGGATGCCCGCTGATCGGGTCGTAGTCGTAGCCATGCCACGGGCAGCGGAGCAGGCCCTTCTCGATGGACCCTTCGCCGAGTGGGCCGCCCTGGTGCGGACAATGATTGTCCAGCGCGCCGAGACGCTCACCGCAGCGAGCGAGGGTCACGGTGCGTCCGTCGACCTCGACCGAGTTGACTCGCCCCTCGTCAGGCACGTCGGTGTCTACGACCCGATGCCACTGTGCCGCCATCGCCCCTCCCTTACGCTGCCGCCTTCTGAAGAGTGCGTGGACGGCGAGCAAACGTTACGGCCAGGGGGACGAGAGGCGACGCAGGTAAGTTTTGGCCGGCCATCTGATGGATACCAGGCGAGGGGTGGATGCGCCATGAGCCCGGAGGAGATCGCCGCGCTGCTGCTGGGCCTCCCGGAGGTCACCGAGGAGGAGCCGTTCGCGCCCGGCCTGCCGGTGTACAAGGTCGCCGGCAAGGTGTTCGCGATCTACCAGCCCGACCCACCGGCGCAGATCACGCTGAAATGCGATCCCGCGCGAGCGCTGCATCTGCGCGACGAGTATCCCTCGATCGTCCCCGGATACCACGTCAACAAGCGGCTGTGGAACACCGTGAGCCTCGACGACAGCGTTCCCGACGATCTGCTCGTCGATCTCTTTCGCCATTCATACGAGCAGGCCGCCGAGGGGTTGCGCAAGACCGACCGCGACCGAGTGCTCACTCGGCTCGACCGACCGCCGTCGGATTGACGCGCCGCTCGGCCGCGTAATCGTCCTCACCCCGCTCGGCGGCGCAAGCGGTCTGCGTGTCCGGGGCACCGTGGCATCCATGGCGCCGTTGCCTGCTGCGACGGATCCTCCGTGCTCGACATCGTCTAGTGCCCTGAGTCGGAAGTTCGTCGCCAGATCCGGTGATCCAGGTGTGCGCTGGCAAGGCGGACGAGGAGCCGATACCGGGGTTGTATCGGCGACGAGGACAACGCCGCCAGCGTGCAGCTGGGCGCCGGAGATGGTGACAGGAACTTCCGACTCAGGGCACTAGCCGGCGGGCGCGTCGTCCTCGTTGGGGAATGTCGCTCGCAGGCGCGTTCCGATGCTCGGCTGCCTGAGGATGTGCAGCGTCCCGTCGAATGCCTCGACCGGGAATCGGAGTCCGGCCAGTCGCTCGGCCCCGGTCGTGTCCGCACGAACGATGTCGTCGCAGCACACCTCCACGACCAGGTTCGTGCCCCCGCCGAACGCCGCGACGTGCATGCGGCTCGCGCCGGACTGCTCGCTGACGATCGTCAGCGTCTCGGCGACCAGGAAGTATGCAGCTGCCTCGACGGACTGAGCCCAGCGGGCGGGCGTGATGTCGAGCGTCAGCGCTATCGGGGAGACCTGCGCGAGCGCTGACACAGCGGCCGCCAGGCCGTGGGTCGTGAGCACGCCGATGTAGATGTCGACGATGGGATCTCGGGTCTCGTCGAGCCCGATGTTGGCGTAGCCAAGCGCCGTGCGGATCAGTTCGCGGGCATGGTCCGGCTCGTCGTCGAGATATTCGTCGGCGCGCCGCAGGTCGCTCTGCGCGCTGACCAGACGCTGATGCACGCCTTCGTCGATGTCTCGCGAGTGCTGACGGCGCCGTGCGTCGGCGCAGAGGAAGACAGCGTCACCGGCCATGTGGCATGACGCTAGATATGAGCCGGTCCGCTCACATCGGCCAGCTGGCCATGTTTGCGACGAGGTCAGCCGCTCCATCCCGATGCGATCCGAGCGAGCTCGATGCGGTTGGCCACGCCGAGCTTTGCGTAAATATGCGACAGATGCGACTTGACCGTACTCCGAGAGATAAACAGCTCCTCGGCGATCTGGACGTTGCTGCGGCCGCCTGCCGCGAGGCGGGCAACCTGCTCCTCGACCGGGCTCAGGTCGCGCCCACTGGCTGGCGCGCGCTTGTGCCGGCGCCGGCCACGGCGCGCGTAGGCGACAGCTTCGTCCAGTGACAAGTGCGCACCCTGCTCGAACGCGGCGGCGAACTTCGATCGGCCCAACGCAGCGTCCGCCGCACCTATATAGCCGTCCCACACTGCGTTCTCCGGAGGTAGCCGGACGATGCCCAGAGCCGTGCGCTGGCCTGCGGCGGCGCCGAACAACCGAGCAGCCTGCTCCGGGCGTCTCGCAGCCGCGGCCACGATCTCGATGGCGGCGATCGCGTCGATCCGCCAGCGGTGCTCGCTCAGGACGCCGAGCGCGTCCCGCGCGAGCAATTCCGCCTTGGCGAAGTCTCCTTCGAGCAGCGACGCCCTGGCCATACCGGTACGCGCGATGGCGATCGCCCGGCGGTTGCCCAGCTTGTGCGCGACGCTGCTCAGCTTCTCGATGTGCGAGCGAGCGGCATGCGAGTCGCCGTCGGCCAGCGCCGCGCGCATCAGCACCTCCTGCGCGTGCCAGGCGAGATAACCGGCGCCCTGCTCCTGCTGCGCATAAAGCTCGGCGGCCCAGGACTTCGCTGCCCGCGTGTCGTCCGCTGCGAGGGCGGCAACGGCCATCGCATGCATGAGCACCCCGGCAGCCAGTTGGCCGGTCTCCTGCATGGCCCGTTCCAGTTCGGCCTCGGCGCGGCGCCGGGCACCGGTCGGGTCGCCGGTCAGCGTGTCGAGCAGGGACAGCACCTCGACGGCACACATGTGACCGAACGGATCCTGTCCGGTGAGCAACCCGTGTGCCCGCTCGCCAAGTGCACGCGCGTCGGCGAGTTCGCCCGCGGCCAGCGCACCGTGCGCCAGGCACCACAGGCACCAGCGCAGGTCGTTGTCGTAGCCGCGCGGCCCGGCGACCGCGATCGCCTCGTCGGACAGCCGGGTCATCGATTCGCGGTCGTCCTGGAAGTGCGCGCTCAGCGCGAGGCAGACCAGCGCGTCACTGAGCGCCACGTCATCGGCCGCCTGGCGACCGAGCTCGACAGCCTGCCGCAGCATGCCGTCGCCGGCGGCCGGCTCGGAGAGCACGACCATGCACCCCAGCCGGCCCAGCGCATGCGAGAGAGCCCGGGCGTCGCCGACCGTCTCGGCCATCGCGATCGCCTCTGTCGCCGCGGAGGCGGTGCGGACGAAGTCGCCGCGCCAGATGCTCAACGTCGACAGCACCGCAAGGGCCAAGGCACGCGGCGCGGACGGCGTGTTCGGCGTGGCGGCCAAGGCTTGCTCGATCGTCCGGATGCCTTCGTCGAGGCGACCGCGCTCTCGCCAGTACAGGGCCAGAGCGCCGGCCAGCCGCAGCGCGTCGGTCTCGCCGTGGGCGATCGCGTGCGCGACCGCTTGCCGAAGGTTCGGGGCCTCGGCGTCGAGACTGGCACGGCTGTCGGGGCGGACGGCCCACAGTTCCCGGTCGGCTCGCTCGGCGAAATCGCGGAAGAACAGCCGGTGCCGCAACGCGACCTCGTCGGCGGCCGGGTCGGCGGCCAGCCGTTCGCGGGCGTACTGGCGGACGAAGTCGAGCATGCGGTAGCGCGTGACCGGGCCATCGTGCTCAGCGATCACGAGCGACCTGTCGACGAGGCCGGCGATGGCGTCGAGCATTGCCGCCGCGGGTAGCTGCTCGTCCGCGCAGACAGCCTCGGCCGCGGGCAACGTCCAGCCGCCCCCGAAGATCGACAGCCGCGCGAAGGGGGCGGCGAGCTCCGGGTCGAGCAGTGCGTAGCTCCAGTCCAGCGACGCCCGCATCGTGTGGTGGCGCGCGGCGCTGACCGGCCCACCGCCGAGTATGCGCAGGTGGTCGGAGAGTCCCGTCGCGATCTCGTCGATCGTCAGGACGCGCAGGCGGGCCGCCGCCAGTTCGATCGCCAGCGGAATCCCGTCGACGCCGCGCACGATGCGCGAGACGGCATCCGCCGCGCTCTCGTCAAGGCGGAAACCAGGCTGCGCACGCGTCGCGCAGTCGGCGAAGAGCGCGACCGCATCGGATTGCGCGAACTCCGCATCGTCGCTCGGCTGGTCGGTGCGCATCGGCGGCACGGGCCAGGCCACCTCGCCCGGCACGTCGAGCAACGTGCGGCTGGTCGTGAGCACCCGCACGTCGGGGCAATGCCACAGCAGCCGTTCGGCGACCTGAGCAGCCGACGACAGCACGTGCTCACAGGTGTCGAGCACCACGAGCGCGCGACGATGCGCCAGGTGCTCGATCGTCGCGTCCAGCGCGGCGCGTCCGGACTGCAGGCCGATGCCGGCGGCCTCGAGCAGGGCACCGTCGACGAGGTCGCCGGTCTGCAGCGCGGCGAAGTCGACGACAATCACCTCGTCCACGCTCTCGCGCCATTTCATGGCGAGCGCGAGTGCCAGTCGCGTCTTGCCGATACCGCCGATGCCCAGCAACGTGACCAGGCGATGCTCGCCGAGCATGGCGCCCAGCTCGTCCATCTCGACACTGCGACCGACAAACCGGCTCAGCGGCACCGCCAGCTGGCTGGCCGCGATGGTCGCTGTCGCCCTCGTGCTTTCGTCCATAAATTCGCCCGGCGCCGGATGTGGGTGAGGTGTGAGTCGGCGTTAGCTTGCCATTGTGCACCCGTACGCCAGACGCGCCACCCGCCAACGTCTGCGGAGCCGAAACGAAGTCAGCCGGTCGCGCTGCGTTCGTGGTGGCGTTCGCTTCGTACGCGGGCTCCGCAGTGCGGAGTGCACCACTGCTGGTTTGGGACGGGCGCAGGGGTAGAGCTGACCACAGCCGGGCGCGTCGCAGAGCGCGATGCCGGCGAAGTCGGGTCGGCTGAGCAACCAGACCCTCGCCTGGGCATCTGCCGCAGGCATCGCCCTGGCCGGAGCGCTCCGTTACGTCAGCCCTGCGAACAGCGCGCGCGCGAACTCGACGTCCCGCGTCTCCACCAATGGAGGTAGTCATCGCAGCAGCAAGTAGGCGGCGCCTTGTTTGGAACGAACTGCCGGCGCTGGCTCGTCAGCAGATCG
>DASXRA010000047.1:0-3578 GCA_036506855.1 Jatrophihabitantaceae bacterium | reverse complement strand
AAGTCCGCCGAGGCGTACATCGGCGGCGGCGTCAACGGGCTGAACCTCGCCTGCTCGGGGGCGCACACGAACACCCAGGCGTACTCGTCCGACAGCGACTTCAAGCCGGGCATCGACTTCTACAACGACGGGGCCGGGCCTCTGGGCCAGGGGTTGATGCTGCAGCAGTTCGCGGCCGGCCACAACGTCAAGGCGATCGCGTTGCTGATCGGCGCGAACAACTACCACTTCGCCGACATCGTCCAGCAGTGCGTGCAGGACTGGATCCTGTCGCCGAGCTGGTGGAAGAACCTCTGCCAGGACGACAGCAATGTCGCACCGCTGTTCACCTCGAGCAACGTCGCGACCGAGACGGCGAACATCAAGGGCGCGATCCTCAATGTCCGCCAGGCGATGGCGAATGCCGGGTATTCAGACCCGTCGTACACCATCGTCGTGCAGACCTACTGGAACCCGATCCCGAAGGGCGCGCAGTTCCGCTATCCCGAATCGGGCTGGACGCGGCAGAGCGTCGGCGGCTGCGGGGTGTGGAATGCCGACGCCGATTGGGCGAACAACACCGCGGTGGCCACGATCAACAACTCGGCGCGCAATGCGGCGGCACAGGCCGCGCTCCCGAACGTCAAGGTGCTCGACATCGGCGGGCTGACCGTCGGCCACCGGCTGTGCGAGAACACCGACGGCCTGCTCGAGGAGAAGGGCTTGACCTCGTGGACGCAGTCCGGCGCGGCGGACAGCAGCGAATGGATCAACCAGATCCGCACGACCAGCACGATCTTCGGGCCGTATCAGCTGCAAGAGGACGCGCACGCCAACTACTGGGGTCAGCTGGCGATGCGCAACTGCCTGCGCCAGGCATACAACGGCGGTGCGCCGCGGGGTGGTTCCTGCGTGCCGACAGCCGGTGGCGGCCTGGACGCTCAGGGCGAGCCGAAGACCACGCTGCAGGTCAGTTGATCGCCCCGGCGGTGCGCAGCTCGGCAAGTGCGTCCTCGTCGTAGCCCAACTCGGCGAGCAGAGCGGCGGTGTCCGCCCCGGCGGGCGGCGGCTCGCCGGCGGTCGACGGCGTCGCGGAGAACCGCGGTGCGGGCGCAGCGAGCGTTGCGCCGGCGACGTCGACGTACGAGGCGCGTGCGGCGTTGTGCGGGTGATCCGGCGCCTCGGCCAAGGTGAGCACCGGCGCGACGCAGGCGTCCGAGTCGGCGAACACGGCGGCCCACTGGTCGCGGGTCCTGGTCGCGAAGGCGTCGCCGAGCAGCTTGGTCAGTGCGGGCCAGTTATGCCTGTCGTACGGGGACGCCGCGTCGAGGCCGAGCCTGTCGACGAGCACCTGCCAGAACTTCGGCTCCAGTGCGCCGACGGCGACGTAGCGCCCGTCCGAGCAGGCATAGCAGCGGTAGTTCGGCGCGCCGCCGTCGAGGATGTTGGCCGTCCGCGAGTCGCGCCACGCACCGGACGCGAACAGCCCGCGCGTCATCGTGCCGAGATACGCGGCGCCCTCGGTCATCGCCGCGTCGATCACCTGCCCCTCGCCGGTGGCCCGCGCGTGCAGCAACGCGGCGAGCAGGCCGACGGCCAGCGACATCGCGCCGCCGCCGAAATCGGCCAGGTAGTTCACCGGGGGAGTCGGCGGCCCGTCCGCGGGACCGATGCCGTGCAGCAGGCCCGACACGGCGAGGTAGGTGATGTCGTGACCGGCGGTCGCTGCGAGTGGGCCGTGCTGGCCCCAGCCGGTCATGCGTCCATACACCAGCGTATGGTTGCGCGCCAGGGCGGCGTCCGGCCCGACGCCGAGTCGCTCGGCCACACCCGGCCGGAAACCCTCGATCAGCGCGTCGGACCGCTCGGCCAGCCGCAACACGACTTCGGCCGCGCCGGGACGCCGCAGGTCGAGCGCGATCGACCGCCGCCCGCGCCCGAGCGCAGGCACCGTCAAAGCGTCGGGCGCCAGCTTCTCGACGCGCACCACGTCGGCGCCGAGGTCGGCGAGCAGCATGCCCAGGAACGGCACCGGGCCGATCGCCGGCAGTTCGACGATCCGCACGCCGTGCAAGGGACCTGCCATCAGAAGCCCAGGCTACGGCCGATGATCTCCTTCATGATTTCGGTCGTGCCGCCGTAGATCGTCTGCACCCGGCTGTCGACGAACGCCTGCGCGATCGGGTACTCGGACATGTACCCGTAGCCGCCGTGCAGTTGCAGGCAGCGGTCCATGACCTTGTTCTGCAGCTCGGTCGTCCACCACTTGGCCATGGCAGCGGTCGGGATGTCGAGCTTGTCGGCGCAGTGCTCCTCGATGCACCGGTCGACGAACGTCCGCGCGATCTGCACCTCGGTGGCGAGCTCGGCCAGCAGGAACCGGTTGTGCTGGAACTTGCCGATCGGCCGGCCGAAGGCCGTCCTGTTGCGGCAGTACTCCATCGTCGACTCGAGTGCGAGCTCAGCCGCCGCGACGGCGCCAACGGCGATCGTCATCCGTTCGCGGACGAGGTTCTCGATCAGGTAGACGAAGCCCTGACCCTCCTCGCCTAGCAGGTTGGCGGCGGGCACGCGGGTGTCGGTGAAGAACAGCTCGGCGGTGTCCTGCGCCTTGAGGCCGATCTTGTCCAGGTTGCGGCCGCGCTCGAATCCGGGCGTGCCGCGCTCGACGCAGATCAGCGAGATTCCCTTGGCGCCTTCGGCCGGGTCGGTCTTGGCGGCGACGATGACCAGGTCGGAGAGAATGCCGTTGGTGATAAAGGTCTTCTGCCCGTTGAGCACGTAGGAGTCGCCGTCACGGATGGCAGTCGTGCGGATGGACTGCAAGTCGCTGCCCGCGCCCGGCTCGCTCATCGCGATCGCGGTGATGATGTCGCCGGTGCAGAATCCGGGCAGCCACCGTTGCTTCTGCTCTTCGGTGGCCAGCCGTTCCAGGTACGGCACGACTAGATCGTTGTGCACGGGAAACCCGATGCCGGACGCCTGCGCCCGGACCTGCTCCTCGCCGAGCACGACGTTGAACCGGAAGTCGGGCTGCCCGCCGCCGCCGTACTTCTCGTCCACGGCGGTACCGAGCAGCCCCTGCCGCCCGGCCTCGCGCCAGACCTCGCGATCGACGATGCCGTCCTTGGCCCACTGCTGGTTGTGCGGCGTGACGTGCTTGGCGAAGAACGTGCGGCAGGTCTCGCGGAACGCGTCGTGGTCCTCGTCGAACAGTGTCCGGGCGAGGGGCATCAGAACGTTTCGCCGTTCTCGGCCTTCTTGCGGAGCAGCGGGCTGGGCGTGAACCGGTCGCCGTAGCGTTCGGCCAACTGATCGGCGCGAGCGACGAATGCACCCACCCCACCCGGGTAACCGTTGACGTACTGCAGCACGCCGCCCGTCCACGGCGGGAAGCCGATGCCCATGATCGATCCGATGTTCGCGTCGGCGACCGTCGTCAGGACGTTCTCCTCCAGGCAGCGCACCGACTCGACCACCTCGGCGAACAGCATCCGCTCTTGCAGCTCGTGCAGGTCGACGCCTGCGGGGTCCGCGACGGACGGGAACTCCGTGGCGAGTCCCGGCCACAGACCGGTCCGCTTGCCGTCGGCGTCGTA
>DASXRA010000046.1:0-12131 GCA_036506855.1 Jatrophihabitantaceae bacterium | reverse complement strand
GCGCAGCGCCACCGGCACCAGCTCTCCCGCGGGCGCGAACAGAATGGCGCCGTCGAGCGGTTCGGGCGGCATGCCGGTCGCGTCGCCCACCGAGTCGGCGCCGAGTTCGGTCGCGAGCTTGCGGTTCTGCTCGCCACGAGTCAGGACGTGCACGCGCATGCCGAGGTGAAGCGCGACCTGCGCGGTCAGGTGCGCACTGCCGCCGAATCCGTAGATGCCCAGGCGTCCCCCCGGTCTGACGTCGGCCAGCCGCAATGCCCGGTAGCCGATGATGCCGGCACACAGCAGGGGAGCGGCCTGCTCGTCGTCCAGCCCGACAGGCACGGCGTACGCGAACGCCTCGTCGACCAGGCAGGCGTCGGCGTAGCCGCCGTCGACGTCCCAGCCGGTGAACACCGGCGACTCGCACAGGTTCTCGTCACCGCGCCGGCAGAACCGGCACGTGCCGTCGGTCCGGCCGAGCCACGCGACGCCGATCCGGTCGCCGACGGCGAACCGGCCAGCACCTGGCCCGAGCGCGTCGACGACGCCGACGATCTCGTGCCCGGGCACGACCGCCGGCCGGCGCGGGGGCAGATCGCCCTCGGCGAGGTGCAGGTCGGTGCGGCACACGCCGCAGCAGCTGATCCGGACCCGCACCTGACCCGGACCGGGCTGCGGCAGGTCGCGCTCGACCCGGCGCAGCGGTCCGTCGTCGATCGGGGCAGTGTGGTCGACTACCCAGGCCCGCATCGCCTCATTGTGCCGTGGCGGGAACCGGGTCCGGTGACGGCGTGACGACCGCGGGCGTCGATCCGGGATCGGTGCCACCGTTGTCCAGCCGGAACGGGGGGTACTCGTCGGTCATCAGCGCGGCATAGGCCACCACCCGATAGCACCAGCGGTTCATGCCCATGACGAACTCGAAGATCTCGCGCGGATACGCGCCCGAGAACAGCAGGATCACGGCGGCGATGATCGCCAGCACGCTGATCAGGCCGCCGAAGTGCCAGCCGGCGCCACCGGCGAACAAGCCGACGACGATGTACTGCGGGATCGCCAGCAGCCACGACTTCACGAGCACCAGCCCGCGAGAGAGATGATCCGGGTAGTCGACGGTGAAGTCGGCCGGATAGGTCGGGTCCGGCTGCAGCGAGAACGGCGGGTAGCGGTCGGTGCCGAACGCGTCGACCGCGTAGAACGAGACGCGCCACGTCCAGCGCAGGACGCCGACGTTGAAGTCGAAGATGCCGCGTGGGTAGCGCCCGGTGAACAGGATCGCGAACCAGGCGACGATCGACAGCACGACGAACGCGATCCACAGGAACAGCAGAACGAACACGTGCGGCAGGACGAGCAGCCACTTGAGCAACCAGAGCCACCGGCTCAGCTGCGGGTCGAGTTCGCCGTTCAGGCGGGCGGGATAGGTGCGCGAAGTGGTCATATGGCCCCCAGACATAGATGGCACGGATGTTGCGCCAGAGCCACAGCCGGCAGTAGAGGCGTTGGTCCCGGCTATGCCAGCTCGTCCAGTACCAATCGGGTCAGATCCGGCAGCGCTTCCGCGACCGGCTGGGACAGGCCGGTGCCGAAGCCGAGATCGGCCGCCTCGACCGCGAAGACGACCAGCCTGGCCGGCGCCCGGCCGAGCGCCTCGGCCAGGCCGAGCGCGTCCGGGATGCCGAGGCCGTGGGTGCTCGCCGACGTGCCGGCCGGGTACGCGTCGCCCAGCGTGGTCCGGTGGATCCGTCCCGGCGTCGACGGATCGCAGAGCACTGCGTCGACGACGACCGCCAGCTGCACGCCGTCCCAGGCGTCGAGCAGCTGGCTCGGCTCGCCGTCGACCACGCTGAGCGTGACGCCCGGTGGCGCGGACTCGGCGACGTGCGCGACGAGCGCCGGGCCGACGCCGTCGTCGCGGCGGAACTCGTTGCCGACGCCGATCAAGGCCTTCAACGCCGCTCCACGGTCAGCTCCAGGAAGTGCGTCGAGCACGAGATGCACGGGTCGTAGTTGCGGATGGTCTGTTCGCACAGCGCGGTGAGCGCCGCGTCGTCGAGGTCGAGGTGGCCGGCGACGACGTCGCGTACGTCGGCTTCGATCGCGGCCTGGTTCTGCGACGTGGGCGGGACGATCACCGCCGACTCGATCAGCCCGTCGGCGTCGAGTTCGTAGCGGTGGTACAGCACGCCGCGTGGGGCCTCGCTCGCGCCGTGGCCGACCGCTGCGCGCGGCGGTACCGGCACCCAAGCGGGCGACGGACGCTCGTATGCGTCGATCAGCCGAAGCGCCTCGTCGATGGCGTAGGCGGTCTCGACAGCTCGCACCACGATGCTGCGGAACGGGTTGCGGCACGTCGGGCCGAGCCCGGCGGCGCTCGCCGCCTCGCGGGCGAGCGGCGACAGCTGCGCGGAGTTCAGCGAGTACCGCGCGAGCGGCCCGGTCAGGTAGGGCGCTCCGTCGAGCGTCGCGTGCAGGGCCGTCGAGTGCGGCACCTGGTGTTCGACGACATGCTCGCTGAACTCGCTGACCGGAAACGACAATCCGCCGGACGTCACCAGCTCGCCACGCTCGATCGCGTAGCGCGCCGGGTCGCGCAGCGCCAGGAACTCGCGATCCAGTTCCAGATCGGGGAAGTCGAACGTGGCCACCCACTCCACGGTCGCCAGCGCGTCGTCGAGCGCGTGCCGCAACTGCGCGGCCAGCGGCGCGAGGTCCGCCAAAGTGGGCGCGCTGTAGAAACCGCCCACTCGCGGGTTGACCGGGTGGATCGCCCGCCCGCCGACGAGTTCGAGGATCGCGTTGCCGGCCTTCTTCATCGACAGGCCGCGCTCGACGATCGCGCGGTGGTCCTTGGCCAGCGTGATCGCGTCCGGGTAGCCGAGGAAGTCCGGCACGTGCAGCAGGTAGATGTGCAGCGAGTGGCTGGAGATCCACTCGCCGCAGTACAGCAGCCGCCGAAGCTCGGCGATGCGGTCGTCGACGACGACGCCGCAGGCGTCCTCCATGGCCTGCCACGCGCTGGCCTGGTAGGCCACCGGGCAGATTCCGCAGATGCGCGACGTGATGTCGTTGGCCTCGGTGTGCTGACGTCCGCGCAGGAATGCCTCGAAGAACCGCGGCGGCTCGTAGATCTGCAGATCGGCTTGCAGCACCTGGCCGTCCTCGATGACGACGTGCAGCGCACCTTCGCCCTCGACCCGGGCCAGCGAGCTGACCTTCAACTGCCTGCTGCGGTGGCTCATGCGCCGGCCTCCGGCAGCGCGAAGCCCGGCGCCGCGACGTTGAACGTGGCGAACACCCGGTCCACGTCGCCGTCGCTCATGCCGCAAGCATGCAGCTGGGGGATGAGCGCCGGCAGGTTGGCACCGGTCATCGGCCCGAAACAGCCGTAGCAGCCGCGCCGCACCGACGGGCACACCGCGCCGCATCCGGCATGCGTGACCGGGCCGAGGCAGGGCGTGCCGTCGGCGACCATGACGCAGGTCAGGCCGCGCCGTTTGCATTCCGTGCAGACGCTGGTGTCGGGGATGTCGGGCTTTCGCCCGGCGAGGTAGGCGATGATCACCTCGAGCAACTGACGCTTGTCGATCGGGCAGCCGCGCAGCTCGAAGTCGACGGGCACGTGCGCGGAGATCGCCGTAGACGTGGCCAGCGTGTCGATGTACTGCGGGCTGGCGTACACGACCGAACGGAAGTCCTCGACGTCGCCGAAGTTGCGCAGTGCCTGGATGCCGCCTGCCGTGGCGCACGCGCCGATGGTGATCAGCACGCGCGACTCGGCGCGCACCCGCTGGATCCGCTCGACGTCGCCGGGCGTCGTGATCGACCCCTCGACGAGCGACACGTCGTACGGGCCGGGCAGCACGTTGCGCGACGCCTCGAGGAAGTGCGCGATCGTGATCTCGCCGGCGATGCTCAGCAGCTCGTCCTCGCAGTCGAGCAGGGTGAGCTGGCAGCCGTCGCAGGACGCGAACTTCCATACAGCGAGCGTGGGCGCTCTGCTGTCCTGGCTCTTCGCGCCAGCGCTCATCGCCGGATTCGCTCCGCTCCTCGCTACGTTCCTCGCTTCGCTGCGGTACTCGCTGCGATGCTCACTCATCAAAGCTCCCGGACGGCGAGTAGTTGCTGGGCCAGCTCGTAGTCGATGACCGGTCCGTCGCGGCAGATGAGCAGCGGCCCGAGCTGGCAATGGCCGCACAGTCCCACACCGCACTGCATGTTCCGTTCGAGCGACACCCGGATGCTCCCCGCTGGGACGCCCTTGCCCAGCAACACATTCGCGCTGAAACGCATCATGGGCTCCGGCCCGCAGAGGAACGCGATCGTCCGGTCCGGGTCGACCGCGACGCGGGCGAGCGGCTCGGTGACGAAGCCGACCGGGCCCGACCAGCCCCCGCCCGGAACGTCGACGGTCTGCTCGACCTCCAGGTCCGGACGGGCCGACCATTGCGCGAGCTGGTCGGTGAACAGGAACTCGTCAGGCGCCCGGGCACCCGTGACCAGCACGATCCGGCGGTACGCGTCCCGGTTCGCGAGCGCGCCCAGCAGCACTGGCCGCAGCGGCGCCAGGCCGACACCGCCCGCCACGATAACCAGGTCGTGGCCGACCGCGGTGGAAAGGCCCCAGGTCGTCCCGAACGGCCCGCGGACGCCGACTACGTCGCCCGGCGCAGCGTCGTGCAGCGCGCGACTGACGGCACCGACGTCGCGGATCGTCTGGGTCAACGCGCCGTCGCCGAGCGACGGGTCGCCGCTGATCGAGATCGCGATCTCGCCGACGCCGCGCGCGTAGAGCATCGTGAACTGGCCGGGCAGGAATGCCGGGATGGCCGCGTCGACCGGCTCCAGGCGCAGTGTCGCCGAGTCGCGCGTCTCGTCGCGCCGCGAGGCGACGCGGTACGGGACCGGCACCATCGGGTCGCGGTCGAGCAACGGCTCGCACTCAACGGTCACGCGGGCTCCCGTACAAGTCGAGCAGCCGCCCGCGGGTGCTCTGCAGGCGTTGCAGGACGGCCTCGAACAGGCCGAGCGTCAGTGGGTAGCCCAGTGCCGGATCAGCGTCGGCCAGCGTCTTGAGCCGTTCGGTGTTCAGCTCGATGGCGGTGACCTGCTCAGCAGCAACGGCGCCGAAGTGCCAGCGGTGCGGCGGCACCAGCCACGACCAACCCAGCACGTCACCGGCGCCGAGGGTCTGCACGACGATCGGCCCGCGTCCGGGCACGATCGTGTCCAGCGCGATCCAACCCGACCGGATCAGCCAGCAGCCGCTGGCCGGCTGGCCCTCGTCGAAGATCCGCTCGCGGGCGGCGAACGTGACCTCGCGCGCCAGGTCAGCGACCTTGGCCCGCTGCTCCTCGGTCAGCTTGTCGACCAGTGGTAGGCCGGCAAGTGGGTCAGGCATCCGAACCTCCAGCGTCGCGTCCCTGGGCGAGAGCGGTGACCTCGGCGGTGATGTCGATGCCCACCGGGCACCAGGCGATGCACCGTCCACATCCGACACAGCCGGCCTCGCCGAACTGGTCGTGCCACGTGCTCAGCTTGTGGGTGATCCACTGCCGGTAGCGGCTCGCGCCGGACACCCGGACGCTGCCGCCGTGCAGGTAGGAGAAGTCGAGTTCGAAGCACGACGCCCAGCGCTCGGACCGTTCCGCGTGCTCCCCGGTCAGGTCGGTGACGTCCTCGGTGGTGGTGCAAAAACAGGTCGGGCAGACCATGGTGCAGTTGCCGCAGGTCAGGCAGCGCTCGGCGACGTCCTGCCAGTGCGCGGCGTTGCGGCTGTCCCGTAGCAGGGTCCTGATGTCGCTGACCGGCAGTGGCATCTCGCGGCCCATCCGGGTGGCCGCGTCGGCGACGGCCGCCCGGGCGTCGCCGACCTCACGGTCCGTCGCGGTGCGGTGCTCGAGGCCGGCGAGGACGCGTGCACCCTCGTCGGTGCCGATGTCGACCAGGAAGCGGTGCCCGTCGGAGTCGATCCGCTCGGTCAACGAGAGGTCATAGCCCGGTCCCGGCGCCGGCCCGGTACCCATCGAGGCGCAGAAGCAGACGCCGCCGGGCTCGGTGCAGCCTGCGGCGATGACGAGCAGGCCCTGCCGCCTGCGGGTGAACGAGCCGGCCGGATGGGCGCCGCCGCCGAGCACGTTGCCGAGCGTCGCGATCGCAGCCAGATCGCAGCCCCGCACTCCGAGGAACGCGTACCGGACGGGTTCCTCCGGCGCCGGCGCGAAGCCGATGCCGTCCGTCGACACGAGTTGCTGCGTCGGGGGATGCAGGAACTGCTTCCACGACTGGGCGCCGGCCGAGTGGGCGAAGACTGCCGCGTCGTCGCGGCGGTGCAGCCGGTAACGGCCCGGCGCGGACTCGACGCCCCAGCCCGCCGGCAGTTGCGCGCCGGAGTCGAGCTCGGCGAGCACGATCGCATCGTCGCGCAGGGTCGGGCCGACGACGCGATAGCCCTCGGCGATCAGCACTGCGACGAGCCGATCGAGGCCCGCGCGGTCGAGAACCGCGGCCGGGTGCGTCATACGCGGTGCCCTCCCGAACTCGGCTGCACGGTTCTGCAACCGACCCAACACCGCCTAGATGTCGATCGGCAGTGTCTAAGGTCCCACGGGAGGGCGTGCCTCGCTCAGCGACAGCTAGATCGTGATGTAGCGCGGCTCCGCGCGGAACGACGCCCACGCCTCGCGGCCTGAGCCGCAGCGGTAGTAGCCCCACGATGTCGACCGCCGGGCGATGATCTCCTGGCTTCGGCTCGCGCCTTTCCAACCGCGCCGCGCCGCCGACGTGCGGACCTGGCCGTCCTGTACGCGGACCGTTACCGTGTCAGCGTCTACCTCGACCACGACGTCGAGCGCCATTCCGGACTGCTTGACGCGGCTCGTGACGAGGTGGCGGGTGACGAGCATTGCGTCACCGATCAGCTCGTCCGGCAGTCGCGAGCCGGCGCACAGGTCGCGGACCAGCCGACGGGCGATCCGGGCCGCGGATGCCCGGGGGCGCAACCGGACCCTTCTGGACTCGGCGCTTCGGTCCATGGCGTGCGGGATGGTCGCGGTCATCTCGGACCCTTTCTCGTCCACCCCGAGCAAGATCATCCGCAGCAGACTCGCAGGGTCGTGCCGATGTTGATCAGGGCCGTCCGGCCCCGACCGCCCGGTCTTTGGTCCCATACACCGGCGCGCCGAGCCTTGCCTCGGCTTCGAGCGTTTCGTGGACGACGGCCACCGGGCACGTTGCGGCGTGCAGCGCCGATGTGGCCCGCGCCCCGAGCGAGTGCGGTGCGAACGGCAGGTGACGGTGATGGCCGAGGACGAGCAGGTCACGTGGCGTGCAGGCCGCGGCGACGGCCTCGAGCAGCGATCCCGCGGACGCGCGTGGCGTGACATCGACGCCCGGGTACTCGGCGCGCCACGCGATCAGCGAGACGCCGAGCCGGTGCAGCTCGCGGTCGACGTCATCGGGGTGCGGCACCGAGTGCACGACGTCCAGCGGCGCGTGCCGTTGCTGGGCTTCGGCGAACGCGAAGCGAAGCGTCTGCTCGTTCGTCGAGGGCGTATCGATAGCCGTGACGATCCGGTCGACGGTGCCTGGGCGCACGCCTCGCGGCGGGCAGCCGACGGCGATCACCGGGCAGCCGGCGTTGGCCGCCAGGTGCTGGGTCACCGAGCCGAGCAGCAGGCGCGACAGCACCCCGCGACCATTTCGGCCGATCACGACGAGCGCCGCGCCGTCCGAGAGCCGTTGCAGCGCGCGGACGGGCGACGCGACCAGCACGGCGCCACGCGCCGGCACTGCCGGGTCGGCACGCGCGGCGAGCGCCAGGGCGTCGTCGACAATCGGCTGGGCCATGGCGCGCAGCCCGGCACGCAGCCCTCTGGTCGTTGTCCACAGCCCGTAGTACCGCGACTCGCACGCGTGCAGGATCAGCAACCGGCAGCCGCGAGACGCGGCCTCGGCCACTGCCCAGGCGACTGCGGCATCGCTCTGGGCCGAGCCGTCCACGCCAACCAGCATGTCGTTGCGGCGATCCATGATCGGCTCCTCACGACGTGCGGGCGTTCAAGTTCAGCTTCGCGGGCGCAAGGCGTCGCCGAGCAGCGCTGTTCGTCACCGAAGCCCTGGGACCTTCGTCGGCATTCGGCCCGGCACGCGATGACGTTCGCCCCTGGTAGGCGGGAGTCGATCGCGGGAATTCTTCGCTCGTGATGCGTGCGTTTGTCGCTGCCGGAATCGGCGTGATCGCGCTCGCCACCGGCCGGCAGTTTCGCGACTGGGGGGCAACCAGACGCGAGTGCCTGACCCGGCTTCCCGGCGACGACCTGGTCGCCGAACCTGCCGACATCACCACGCGCGCGGTCACCATCGACGCGCCGGCTGACGAGGTATGGCGCTGGCTGGTGCAGATCGGCCAGGACCGCGGCGGCCTGTACAGCTACGACCGGCTGGAGAACCTGCTCGGCCTGCGCATCCACAGCACCGACGAGATCCGCGAGGAATGGCAGCACCTGCAGGTCGGCGACGCCGTCCGCCTGGTCCGCCCTGGCTGGTTCGGCATGCCCGACGGCGTGGCGCTGCCGGTCGCCCGCATCGACGAGGGCCGCTCGCTCGTGCTGCGACAGCAGCCCCCCGACTCGCCGTGGGATGCGGTGTGGTCATTCCAGGTCGTGCCGCAAGGACCGAGCGGGTGCCGGCTGGTGTCCCGCAGCCGCAGCGCCCGAGGCGGCCCGCTTGCTCGCCTTGCCGCATTGGTGATGGATCCGGTCACGCTGCTCATGACCCGCCGCATGCTGCTGGGCATCAAGCAGCGCGCCGAGCGATCAGCCGGCGCCGCACCGGTCACGACCTGAGTCCCGCCGGGTCCCGGACGCAGTGCCCTGCCCGACCGGCCACCGCCCGAGCACGCTGAGCAGGAGTACGACAGGACGGAGTTCGCGATGCCGTATTACGGAGGACACCACACGGGTGCCGGAGGCTGGGTCCTGATGGCCCTGCTGATGCTCGTGTTGTGGGGTGGCCTGATCGCTGCGACGCTCGCGTTCGTCCGGCTGGCGATCGACCGTCGCCCGCCACAGCAACCGCCGCCTGACGATGCTCGCCGACTGCTCGACGAGCGGTTCGCGCGAGGTGAGATCGACGCCGAGGACTACACCCACCGCCGCGAGCTGCTCGGTCGCAGGTAGCACGTCGCCGGACGGGCTGCACGGGTGGCGCGGGTGCGAACGACCCGACCGTGCAATGACTTTCGCCTCTGCCGAGGTGAGCCTGCTGGCGATGAGCTGGTAACCGTCAGGAGTCCTGCGCCTCAAGTGGAGGAGCCATGACCGCGGCCCAGACCAAACCCAATCCCACAGAACTGATCCGCTGGCTGCCCTGGTCGGACGTGTTCGGCTGGAACACCGACTTGGCGCGCCTGTTCGACACGATGCCGCTGCCGATCACCTACGACGAGGACTTCGCCCCCGGCGGTGAGCTCGAGGAGACCGAGGACGCATTCGTCCTGGAGCTGGACCTGCCCGGCGTCGCCAGGGACGACGTGTCGATCGACGTGACCGCCCGCAAGCTGTCCGTGCGAGGCAAGCGCATCGAGAAGGAGCGCAAAGGCGTGCTGCGTCACTCGACGCGAGTCACCGGCACGTTCGCCTACGAGGTTCGCCTGCCTACGCCCGTCACCGAGAAGGGTGTCACGGCGACGCTCACCGACGGCGTCCTGACGATTCGCCTGCCGAAGGCAAGCGACGCCAAGACGACGCGGATCCGGATCGACTGATCCGGTCGCCATGAACGGCCAGCGGGGCATCGTGGTCGGCGTCGACGGATCGCTGGGCGCCGACGCCGCACTCGTCTGGGCGGCCGACGAAGCCAACCGCCGAGACACCGGCCTGCTGGTCGCCCACGTCGGTGACGAACCGGATCTCGCCACCCTGTCGCCGGCGACCGCCGCGGCCGTCGCGTCCGACATCGCCGGTCATGCCGGTTGGCTACTCACCGCCGCGGCCGCGACCGTCGCGTCGCGCCAACCGAGCGTCGAGGTCACCACGGTGCACCGTCCCGGCAACTCGGTCGAGAAGCTCGTCGAGCTGAGCGACCGTGCGGAACTCGTCGTGCTCGGCCGCCGCGGCGTACACACCCGATTCGACGCGCTGCTCGGCGGGGTGAGCCACCGGGTCGCTGCCTACGCTCGTTGCCCGGTCGTCGTCGTGCCGACCCTGGCGCAGGCCTCGGCGCGCGAGCAGGCGACGGTGGCGGTCGCCGTGGGCCGGTCGAGCGGGGCGATGAGTGCCCTCGAAGCGGCGTTCCAGCACGCCCAGCGGCAGCGTGCGCGGGTGCTCGCGGTGCGCGCGTGGGGCGAGGTCGACTGGGTCCACTCGATGAGCATGTACACGGCCGAGTCGGCCGAGCGGTGGCGGCTGGCGTCGCAGCACCTGCTCGATCACTGCATCGATCGCGTCGCGTCGAACTATCCGTCCGTGTCCGTGGACGCGCGGCTCATCCGAGGTCGGACGATCACCGCCTTGCAGGATGCGGCGCGCGAGGCGGACCTGCTGCTGATCGGCGGGCGCCACCGGGACGACCTGCGGATGTCACGGCTCGGCTGGACCGCCACCCTGCTCCTCGCCCAGGCCCCGTGTCCGGTCGAGGTGGCCGGCTCGCCGGTCACCGTCGACGCGGTCGACGCCGGCCTCGCGGTGCACGCGGCCATGGCGCATGAGCACTGACATGACCGCGTCGTCGAAGCCGGCCCGGACACGCGACACCGCGTCCGGCGGAATCCCGCTCGGGCTGACCGATGGGGATCTCGTCCGGGCGGCGAACCTCGCCAAGTTCGGCCGGCACGAGGACAGTGGTGTGACATGGCAGCGGTAGCGCCCAGCGGCAGATCGTCCGAGCCGGCAGCCGGCTCAGCTCAGGACCGCGATCCCGCGGCCGACGCCGACGAGCGCGCTGATCGGATGCTGGCCGACCCGCGCGGCTACTTCGCCCGGGCCCGCGAGCGGGCGCGCGCCGACGTTGCGCGTGATATCGAATGCGAGATCAGGCGGTTGCGTTCGCCCTGAGCCCGCGATCAGCCGTCGCCCTTCGCGACGGCGTCGACCAGGCACGTCGAGCCGGCGGCGCGTGTGTCGACGTCCGCGCAGTGGGTGCGCAGGCCGGCGAGCAGGTCGACGTCGCCGAGCGGGAGGGACGCATGCACCACGCGCCGGGTTTGCAATGCCGGCAGGTCGAACACAGCCTGCATCAGCTGATGGCGAACGTGCATCGGCAGGTGGCCACCGTCGACCCGGAACCGCAACAGCACGGCCGTCCCGTCGTCGACGATGTCGGCAGCCGCCACCGGGCGGCCGTCGCTCTCGATCGACACTCGCGATGCATGGCCGTCCTTGCGTACGGAGCAGGTGGCTGCCATGGTCTCGCTCCTCGGATCGGCGCTACCTCGAGTCTTGCGCGAAGGCTACGCCGCGTCGTCTGACCAATGGCTGCCCGGCGAGAGCCGTTCGGCCCCGTACGCGAGGGACCTTCGACCCTGTCGAACGAGGGGATTTGTCGCGAAGATCGACAGTGCGCCTGGAAAGGCCATCAGCGTGGAACGGCTCACCGTGACCCGGGGGGTGGTCTCACTGGCGCAGTACAGCTCGCGGATCGGCCCGGTACCAGGACTCGGGCCGGTCCGCGACTTTATGTGCCGAGGTCCGCGCGGTGACCTTCGTGGATCGGCGGTAGGACGTTCGCCCCTGCTAGCGCCTCGCTTGTGACGGGATCGTCGTGGACGTACAAGACACCCCGTTCCCCTGAAGGAGTTCCGTCATGGGCAGGAAGACTCTCGACCGACTGCTGGCAGCCGGCGGCCTCGTGGTCGCGGCCGTTTTGCTCATCGCGTCCGCGCTGCTGTACTGGGCGCACAGCTTCGTCGACCACGAGGTCCACACGCAGCTGGCAGCGCAGAAGATTTACTTCCCGCCAAAGGGCAGCGAGAGCCTGGCCGATCCGCAGGTCAAGCCGTACCTCGAGAAGTACGCCGGCAAGCAGCTCGTCAACGGGACGCAGGCGCACGCGTACGCCGATCACTTCATCGCCGTGCACGTCGCCAAGATCGGCGGCGGCAAGACCTATGCGCAGCTCTCATCCGAGGCGCAGGCCAACCCGAACGACAC
>DASXRA010000045.1:0-7609 GCA_036506855.1 Jatrophihabitantaceae bacterium | reverse complement strand
GTGTCTTCGGACGCGACGACCACGCAACCGTCCACAGTGGACAGCTCGAGTGCCTGCTCGACGAAGTCGTGGATCTGAGCCATCAGTGACCACCCTCGCTGACGGTGTTGAGCACGTTGACTCCTCGGAACAGCGTGGCCGGGCAGCCGTGCGAAACCGCGGCCACCTGACCCGGCTGGCCCTTGCCGCAGTTGAACGCGCCGCCGAGCACGTACGTGTCGGGCCCGCCGACCGCCTCCAGCGATCCCCAGAAGTCGGTGGTCATGGCCTGGTATGCGACGTCCTTGAGCTGACCGGCGAGGTGCCCGTTCTCGATCTTGTAGAAGCGCTGGCCGGTGAACTGGAAGTTGTAGCGCTGCATGTCGATCGACCATGAGCGGTCGCCGACGATGTAGATACCGCGGTCGACGCCGCTGATCAGTTCCTCGGTCGAAGGCCCGTCCGGCGCGGCTTGCAGCGACACATTGGCCATGCGTTGCAGCGGAATGTGGCCGGGTGAGTCGCCGAACGCGCAGCCGTTGGAACGTCCGAAGCCCTTCGCCTGTGCCATCTGCCGGTTGAGCTGGTAGCCGACCAGCGTGCCGTCGCGGACGATGTCGAACTGCTGGGTCTGCACGCCCTCGTCGTCGTAGCCGATCGTGGCGAGGCCGTGCTCGACGGTGCGGTCGCCGGTGACGTTCATCGCCGCGCTGCCGTACTTGAGCTTGTTGAGCAGTTCGAACCGGGCAAAGCTTGTGCCGGCGTAGGCGGCCTCGTAGCCGAGCGCACGGTCGAGCTCGGTGGCGTGCCCGATCGACTCGTGGATGGTCAGCCACAGGTTGGACGGGTCGATGACCAGGTCGTACTCGCCGGCGTCGACGCTCGGGGACTTGACGTGCTCGGCGAGCAGGTCGGGTAGCTCGGCGATCTCGGCGTCGAAGTCCCAGCCCGTCCCGGTCATGAACTCCCAGCCGCGTCCGACCGGAGGCGCAATGGTTCGCATCGAGTAGAACTTGCCGGCGCCGCGATCGACGTGCACCGCCGTGAACTGGGGGTGCACGCGCACCCGCTGCTGGGTCGTGCTGGTGCCCGCGGTGTCGGCGTAGAACTTGTTCTCCAGCACCTGCATCAGCATCGCGTCGACGTGGTCGACGCCGTCGGCGCTCAGCAGCCGCTCGGAGAGGTCGGCGAGCCGGGCGACACGTTCGCCGTCGCCGATGTCGAACGGGTTGACGTGATAGGACGACATCCACGTGGCGTCGGCGTACATCGGCTCCGGGGCGAGGGTGACCGGGTCGTCGCTGAGCACCCGGCTCACTTTCGCCGCGGCGACAGCCTGCTCGGCGAGGCGTCGTGCTGCGTCGGGCGTGCGCTCGATGCCGCTCGCAAATCCCCAGGCGCCGTCGTGGATCACGCGGACAGCCAGGCCCAGATCCTCGGAGTCGACGCTCGTGTCGAGCTTGGCGTCGCGCAGGCGGAGCACGCCGGTGCGGATGCGTTCGAGGCGGAAGTCGGCGTGCTCGGCGCCCAGTTCGCGGGCTCGGCCGAGCGCGGCGTCAGCGAGCTGACCTGCGGGCAGCGCGAGGAAGGAAGGGTCCAGGTCGGGCATACATCGAACCTACCGACTCGACAAACCGGATTGCCCACGGGCTGTTCGAGGTGTCATTCCTTCGACGTTCGGTGAGCCGCCCGGTGTGTGACAACTCGCGGGAGGCGAAACCCAGCAGAATGGGCGGGTGCGCGTTTGCTTCGTCTGCTCGGGGAACATCTGCCGCTCGCCCACCGCCGAGGCGATCTTCGTCGCCTTACTCCGTGAGCACGGCGTCGAGGGGGTCGACGTCGATTCCGCGGGCACGGGCGCGTGGCACGTCGGCAGCGACATGGACGAGCGCGCCCGGGCGACACTCCAGGCGCACGGCTATCCGTATCCGTGGCACGTCGCCAAGCAGTTCACGGCCGCGGACTTCGCGACGCGCGACCTCGTCGTGGCGCTCGACGGCGGTCACGCGATACGGCTGGCCGCGTTGGCCGAGCAGACCGGCGACCCGCGCGGCTCGGCGGGCAAGATCGTGCTGCTGCGGTCGTTCGACCCGCGGGCGGTCGCGGACGAGGATCTGGACGTGCCCGATCCGTACTTCGACGGTGCGGACGGATTCGTCGAAGTCCTGCAGCAAATCCAGCGTGCGTGCCGCGGCCTGCTCCGGAAGGCGCGACTCGATCAGCAGACGCCGAGCGCCCCGTGGTAGCCCTTGATGAATGACTGGACGCGGTCGAACCCGGTCGTGCCCCGCGACCCGTAGGCCTGATCAGTGCCGATCAGGCTCAGCACGGCGGAGGTCGCCTCGTCCATGTCGGGCGGTGACAAGAAGAAATCGTGGCCCGCCGTATTCTGCGGCACGTTGGTGTTCTTCGCGTACGCGCCGGCGTAACAGCTCGCGGCCAGCAGGGCGGGGCCGTCGTCCAGACTTCGGCTGAACAGCTGGTGGCGCACAGCCAGGCCCCAGCCGTAGACGAACAGCGTCCCCAGGGCGAAGTCGGCCGGCTGGTTCTCGACCACTGACACGTTGCCCAGGACGCGGTCGATGCTCAGCGCAGACAGGCTGTTGTAGGCCTGTTGGGCGTACGAGCGGTCGAAGTACACGGTGTTGTCGTCGGGGCAGTAGCCGAAGCGGCTGCTCGTGTCGCCGCACTTGGGATGGGCCGCCTCGGCGATCTTGACGTCGGCCCACTGCTTGTGGATCGACCCAGCGGCGCTCTTCCAGAACTTGTTCAGGTCCGGCTGCAGGCCGCCTCCGCCGCCGTTCGGCGGCGGTGGGCCGGCGTCGATAACCTGGCTGAACGTTTCGTTGCCGCCTGGGCTTTGCTGCTCCTCACCGGGCGCGTACGAGCGCTCCGTGAACTCGCGATCGGCCCAGTCGGACTTGTAGCACTCGGTGGCGCCTTTCTGGAAACCCTCAGCGACGGCGCCGATGCGGTCGAATCCGTCCCCGTGCGAGATCTCCTTGTCGCTGGCCGGTGTGTCGTCGCGGACGTTCAGGTAGCCGACCAACGCTCGATCGACGTCCGCCGGGCTGACGTGGAAGTGCGGCGCTTGATTACGCGCGACCGCAGCCGCGAACGCGCCGGCAGCACAGTCGGCCTGGCTCTCGTGCACGATCGTGGCGACTCGCTGGTTGAACAGGCCGAGCCGCTGCTGCAGCACGTGGCCGAACTCGTGCGCGAACACCATCGCAACCAGCAGCGGCCCGTACTTCGCCCCGAGCGTCGGGACGAGGTGCTGCGGGTTGCGGTCCCAGGCGATCGAGTCGTCGATCTCGCAGTAGAAGGCGTTGTCGACGATGATGTCGGCGCCGGCCTTGCGCAGGCAGCCGTTCTGCTTGACCTCGGTGCTCGGGTGGTTGCCGTCGACCGAGTACAGCTTGCCCTTCAGCTCCGGCAGCGGCTTGCCACCGGAGATCGACGGGTACTGCACGCGCCAGAAGGCCATGACGTCGAAGAGCGCGTTCTTGACGGTCTGGTCGAAGCTGCCGTGCGAGTCGCCTACCACCGCGAGCGTGGCGTCCGGCGCCTGCGGTCCGAGCTGGTTGTGGCCCGTCACGGTCACGGTGCAGCCGGTGAGCGCGACGGCCCCGGCGGCGAGCACGCCAAGCGCGCGCGATTGCCACAGCTTGCGTCGCATCGCACGCCTCTCGACGGATCAGCGCGGGTGAGTCGGTATTCGCAGTCTAGCCAGCGCAGCTTCGGTGTTGCCTGAGATGTCTCATTCGGGGCGGCGGCGCTCGATCAGCACCGTGTCGCGCCAGACGCCGTGGTGGCGTGCGATGCGCTCGCGGACGCCGACCAGCCGGAAGCCCGCCGCGTAGTGCAGTTCGAGCGACGCGATGTTCTCCGGAAAGACCGACGTCTGCAGCGTCCAGAGACCGCCCTGATCGGCGGCGTCGACCTGCCGCCGCACCAGCGCGCGGCCGATGCCCCTGCCGTGAAAGTGCTCGGCAACGTAGACGGCTGTCTCGGCGACGCCCGCGAAGCAGGACTTCGTCGAGATCGGGCTCGCCGCCGCCCAGCCGACCACAACGCCGGCGATCTCGGCGACCCACCGATGGGCGGGCAGCCATCGCGCCTCGAGAACGTCGCGGCGTGGCACTTCGGTCTCGAACGTCGCGTTGCCGGTCGCGATCCCCTCGGCGTAGATCCGCAGGACCGCCGGCCAATCCGTGTCGGCGAGCGGGCGGATCTCGGTCACGCCGCCATTGTGTCCGACGGGTACAGGAAAGCCGCGGCAGCGAAGCCGATGGCACCGCCCACCAGTTCCGCCGCGATGAAGCCGGGTGCCGAGCCGGGCGCGATGCCCGCATAGGTGTCGCTGAAGATCCGGCCGATCGTCACGGCCGGGTTGGCGAACGACGTCGACGCGGTGAACCAGTACGCGGCGCCGATGTATGCGCCGACCGACCAGGGCGCGTGCACGGTGCGGCCGGTCCGGACCAGGCAGACGATCAGCATGACCAGGCCGGCCGTCGCGACCACCTCGGCGAGCATCAGCCGCGCCCCGCCTCGCCCGGTGGACGACAAGTCGACGAGTTGCGTGCCGAACATGGCGTCGGCGAGCACGGCACCACCGATCGCGCCCACGCACTGCGCGGCGATCAGCCCGGCCGTCTCACGGTCGCGGCGCAGCGCGAGTGTGACGACCGGGTTGAAGTGGGCGCCCGACACCGGTGCGAAGATCAGGATCAGTACCGCCAGGCCCAGCGCGGTCGTCGTCGAGTTGATGAGCAACTGCAGCCCACCGTCGGACGTCCGGTCGGTGGCGGCGATGCCCGAGCCGACCACGACCGTGACCAGCAGGCCGGTGCCGAGGAACTCGGCCAGCGCCCGCCGAATCACCGCAGTCCGGCGGGCGACGAGCGCTGGGGCCGGGCGGATCACGCCGGCTTGCTCGCGCGGACGATCGCGCCGTGCATGCCCGGCGCGGCCTCGTACGTGAACTCGACGGAGGCCTCGGCGAAGCCGGCGGCGGCCAGGCCGTCCAGGTACTCGCTGCGGCTGAGCGCGCCCGCGATGCAGCCGACGTAGCTGCCACGCTCGGCCCGGTCGGCCGGCGTCAGGTCGTCCTCGGCGACGACGTCGGAGACGCCGACGCGCCCGCCGGGGGCCAGCACCCGGAACATCTCGCGGAACACCGCCGGCTTGTCGTCGGACAGGTTGATCACGCAGTTGGAGATGACCACGTCGACCGTGGCGGCAGGCAGCGGGATCGCCTCGATGTTGCCGCGCAGGAACTCGACGTTCGTCGCTCCGGCCTTCTCGGCGTTCGCCCGGGCCAGGGCGAGCATCTCGTCGGTCATGTCCAGACCGTAGGCGCGCCCCGACGGGCCCACTCGCCGGGCGGAGAGCAGCACATCGATGCCGCCGCCGGAGCCGAGGTCGAGCACGCGCTCGCCCTCGTGCAGGTCGGCGACGGCGAGCGGGTTGCCGCAGCCGAGGCTGGCGAGCACGGCCTCCTGCGGGAGCTCGCTCTGCTCGTCGGCGCTGTAGAAGCTCGGCCCCTCTGTCACCTCGGCGGCCGGCGAGCAGCAGGAATCGTCGCAACATCCGCCGCTCGTGTTGTTGACGACGGCGAGCGCCGCCTCGGCGTAGCGCTGCCGGACTCGCTCTCGAACCTCGGTCATGTCCACTCCTCGCATAGATGGTTCTCGATGCGTCCGACGATGCCTGATGCATTGACGGTTGTCAATGCGTACTCTCGTGGCATGACCGCTTCGCTGGACCTGATCGCGCCACTGGATGCGATCGCCTGCTGCAGCCCGATCACCCGTGAGCCACTCGGCGCCCGGGACGCGGAACGTCTCGCGCAGGTGCTCAAGGCGCTGGCCGACCCGACCCGGCTGCGTCTGGTCTCGCTGGTCGCGGCGCACGCCGATGCCGAGGCGTGCGTCTGCGACCTCACCGACCCGGTCGAGTTGTCCCAGCCCACCGTCTCCCACCACCTCAAGGTGCTCGTCGAGGCCGGGATCCTGGCCCGCGAGCAGCGCGGCAAGTGGGCGTACTACCGGATCGTCCCCGGCGCGCTGGACGCACTAGCGTCGGCCATCGGTCGCTCGTGATCCTGTCGAACGCCCGGCTGATCATGCCGGACGGGATCCGCTCGGGCTGGCTCGACATCCGCGACGGGCGGATCGCGGATCGCGGTGAAGAGGCGGCGCCGGGTCTCGATCTGGGTGGCCGGTATGTCGCGCCGGGCTTCGTCGACATGCACGTCCACGGTGGCGGTGGGGCGTCCTTCGCGGACGACCCGATCAGCGCGCTGAACTTCCACCGCTTGCACGGGACGACGACGGCGCTGGCCAGCCTGGTCACGGCGCCGCTCGACTCGCTCGCCGAGCAGGTCGCGTCGCTGCGGCCGCTCGTCGAGTCGGGCGTGCTGGCGGGTATCCACCTGGAGGGCCCGTTCCTGGCGCAAGCCCGCTGCGGCGCGCACGACCCGGCCTTGCTGCGCGCGCCATCGCAGGATGCCGTCGCCGCCCTGCTCGACGCGGGGCACGGCGCCGTCCGGATGGTCACCATCGCCCCCGAATTACCAGGTGCCGCCGAGGCGATCCGCCGCATCGTCGGCTCCGGCGCGGTAGCGGCGATCGGGCACACCGACGCCGGTATCGAGGACGCGTGCGCAGGGCTGGCCGCCGGTGCCACTGTCGGCACGCACCTGTTCAACGGCATGCGCCCACTGCACCACCGCGAGCCCGGCGTGATCACCGCCCTGCTCGACAGCGGCGCCGTCCTCGAGGTGATCGCCGACAACGTGCACGTCCATCCGGCGCTGTACAGCTGGGTGACGCGTCGCGCGGCGCCGGGACGGGTCGCCCTGATCACCGACGCGATGCCGGCGGTCGGCCTGGGTGACGGCGACTACCTGCTCGGCGCACGGGCGGTGCAGGTGCGTGACGGCGTGGCCCGGCTGGCGGGCGGTGGCTCGATCGCGGGCAGCACGCTGACCCAGGACGTCGCGCTGCGCAACGCGGTGGCGGCGGGCGTCCCGCTCGCGGACGCGGTGTCGGCGTTGACGGCAGTGCCCGCGCGGGCCCTCGGCATCGACGCCGGATCGCTGGACGCCGGCCGCGCCGCCGACCTGGTCGTCCTCTCCGAGGATCTGAAGGTGGACGCGGTGATGGCAGGCGGCGAGTGGGTCGGCTCAGGACTCGGTCTGGGTGACCTTCGATAGACCACGGGGACGGTCGGGGTCCAGGCCCAGCCGGCGGGCCAGCGCCTCGACCATCAGCTGACCCGGGATCACCAGCGCCAGCGGGGCGAGCGCCTCGGGCAGGTCCGGCCCGGGCAACACGATGTCGCAGTTGCCCGCGAACGTCGCGTCACCGCCGATGCCCACCACGGCCGCGTGCCGCTCGCGCACGGTGGTGGCCAGCTGCGTCATGCCGTCGATGGTCGGGCCGTCGGGCGCGGCTACCAGCACGGCCGCCACGTTGACGTCGACGACGGCCATCGGCCCGTGTTTGAGGTCGGCGTAGGACAGCCCGCGCACCGGACGCAGGCACGTCTCCTCCAGCTTGAGCGCGACCTCGAGCGCCGTGCCGTACGTGATGCCGCGCCCCGTCACGAGCGTGTCGGCGGA
>DASXRA010000044.1:0-8644 GCA_036506855.1 Jatrophihabitantaceae bacterium | reverse complement strand
ACTGTGCGGGTGACGCTGCAAGGTTGACGCGCGCGGGCGGATCAGCCTGGGTCCAGGCCGGTGGCGCGGGTGAGCTCGGCGCGGACTGCGTCGGCGTCCGGCGCATCGGTCAGGACGTCGGCGCCTGGAGTAGCGCTTGATCCGCGCAGCAGCACCAGTGCGCCGCTCGCCATGGGTCGTTCATCAGAATCCCGCTCGCGTCATCGGAACGCGGTGACGACCGGAGCGAGGCGCGCCACCTCGTCCGGTCCGGCCAGGTCGGGCAGCGCCACGAACACGGTCGAGACGCCCCGCTCGGCGAGTACGCGGTACCGGCCGAGGTGGTCGTCGGGCGTTCCGGCGTGGTGGCGGCGGGCGAACGCCGCAGCCGGCGTCCGGCCGCGAAGCCGTTCGACGATCGACGCGGCGTGCTCGCGGTCGCGGCCGACGATCGGGACGTCGAGCACGGTGATGTCGATGTCGCGACCGGCGTCTGCGCAATGCGCGCGCAGCACAGCGAGCTTCTCGTCCAGCCTGTCCAGGTCGGACGACACGTTGCACGCGTCGCCGAGCCGGGCGGCGATCCGCAGGGTGCGCGAGCCGGATCCGCCGACGATGATCGGGATCGACGAAACGGGACGCGGGTAGCACGTCGTCTCGGGCAGCGACACCCGTACGCCGGCGTACGGTTTGGTGCCGGTGGCCCACAACGCGCGCAGCGTCTCGATGGCCGTTTCGAGCTGCTGATGCCGCTGCGCGATGGGCGGGAACGGCAGGCCGAAGGCCGCGTGCTCCCGCTCCCACCAGCCGGCGCCGATGCCGCAGAACGCCCGCCCGCCGCTGAGCGCGTCGAGCGTGGCGGCTGCCTTGGCGGTGATGCCCGGTGCCCGGTACGTCACCGGTGTGACGAGCGTGCCGAGCCGCAAGTCGGTGGCGAGTCCGGCCAGCATGCCGAGCGTCACCCACGGCTCGGGGATCGGCTCCCAGGCCCGGCCGACCTGCGGGATCTGGATCAGGTGGTCCATGAGGGCAAGCCCCGCGAACCCTGCTTCGGCCGCGGCGGCGGCGATCGAGGCCAGCCAGGACGTCGGGTCGTCGCCCCACGGGAAGCGCGATATCTGGAGCACGAATCCCAGCTGGGCCGGACGTTCCGTCTGGTCCGCACGAGCGCGCGTCGCCTCCGGCGTGTGCGCCGGCTCGACGCGCACCTCGTCGGCGGCTCGGAGCACGACGTCCCACGGCTCGGCGTCGATCTCGGCCACTACGTCGCGCATCCGTCGTAGCTGGGCGTCTACGGCGCTCGCCGGCCGCGGGCGGTCTCGTGACCGGTTGCGCCGCCGGCCCTCGGACGCGTCGATCTCGAACAGGACGGCCACGGCGGGCAACCCCGCGCGCCGAGCGACGTCCAGGTAGCCGAGGCGCCGCGCCGCGTCCAGGCCGATCGTGTCGACAACGGTCGTCAGCCCGCGACGGGTGCGCGCTGCGACGATCAGGTCGAGCAGCGCGAACGCGTCCACCGACGCCTCGATGTCGAGTTCGCCGCTGCCGACCACGTCACGCAGCGCGTCGGACGACACGATCTCCTGCGCCCGATAGCGACCTGCCGCCCAGGTCGACTTGCCCGAGCTGGTCGGCCCGACCAGCACGACCAGCGCCGGATCAGGCACCGTCACTGCCGCCACCGCCGCACCGCGTCGGCCGTGCGGCGGCGCAGCAGAGTAGCTGCGTCGCGCACCGCCTCGTCCGGCGTGACGATGTCGGTGAGCGCGAGGACGCCGGCCACGCCCGGGGCGCCTTCCACGTCGGCCCGTCCGCTGACCACCCAGGTCGGCACACCGGCGGCGCGCCGCGCGACGCCGATCGGCGCCTTGCCGTCCAGCGACTGCGCGTCGAAGGACCCCTCGCCGGTCAGGACGAGATCGGCGCCGGCCACCGTGGCGCGAAAGTCCAGCAGGTCGAGGACGACGTCGACGCCCGACACGATCTCGGCGTCGCAGAACGCGACCAGGCCGGCTGCCAGCCCGCCCGCCGCGCCGCCGCCGGCGATGTCGCCGATCGAACGGCCGACGTCGCGCGACACGATCTCGGCCCACCGGCGAAGCCCGGCGGCGAGCAGCGCGATCTCGTCCGGACCGGCACCCTTCTGCGCCGCATACGTCCGCGCGGCATCTGCGAGCGGCGCACGAACATCGGAGGCGACGAGGACGGGGCCCGCGTCGTGCAGCCCGGTCACATCGATGCGATCGAGCGCGGTGAGCGAACCGCCACCCGGGGGCAGCGGCCGGCCTGTCGTGTCGAGCAACTCCGCGCCGAGCCCGCGCGCCAGGCCCGAGCCTCCGTCCGTCGACGCGCTGCCGCCGACCCCGACGACAACCCGCTTCGCGCCCGCCGCGACAGCGCCAATTACGAGCTGCGCCACGCCGTAGGTGTCGGCGGCGAGCGCCGACCGCGGGCCTGGCGTTCCCACCAGCGCCAGGCCGCACGCCTGCGCCGACTCGACGACCGCAACCTCGTCGCGTATCGCGAACCGCGCGTACACCGGATCGCCGAGCGGGCCGCTGACCGTAACGCTGTGCGGCGACGCTCCCGCGGTCACGAACGCGTCGACGGTTCCCTCACCGCCGTCGGCGACAGGTACGCATTCGACGACGGCGCCCGGCAGGACGTCGAGCACGCCGAGCCGCATCGCCGCGGCGGCCTCGCCCGCGGTCAGCGACCCCTTGAACTTGTCCGGCGCGACGACGACGCGCAGCCGATCAGTCACCGGTGATGGTCACATCGGTCTGCCGGACGAGCGTGCGCAGCAGCTTGCGCTGGTCGGGCGTCAACTGCAGCATCGCGGCAAGTTCGGCGGCTGACATCTCGAGCCGGTGCGGCTGGTCCGCTGCCGGCGCGGGGGTCGCGGATGTGCCGAACCGACCGTCCAGCAGGGCGTCGATCTCGTTGGCGGTGCGCGGATCCTCCGGCCCCCAGTCGGCGATCATCGCGATCACGTCGCGCGGGATCTGCAGGAACGCCGCCAGCTGGGTGAGCAGCACGTCGACGTCGGGCAGCGTGCGCCGTTCCTCGATCGTCGTCAGCCGGTAGCTGGCGTCGAGTTCCTCGTGCTCGCCGACCACGAATTCGGTACGGGACGCGCCCAGCAGCGCCGCCATGCTGGCCTCGACCTCGCCCTGGCGAAGCGCCACCCACACCGCGGCAGGCAGCCCACCTACGTCGACCTCGGTGGCTGCGAACGCCACCTCCAGGGGCGGCTCGCCGGGCCGAACCCGTGCCTGGCGCGCCTGCGCGAACAGCTCCAGCACCGCCAGCGGAGCCTTGGCCGCCGCAAGCTTGGACTCGTATTCGCGCACGCGCTCGTCGCGCTGATCTTTCGAAATCCGCGCCACGCAGGGCAAAGCTAGTCGCTGCCGGACAGTCCTGCTTGGAATCGGGCGACGTCGTCGGCTTCAGCCCACAGCGTCGCCTCGGTGGCCGTGTCGAGATCGTCGAACACGTCGAGCTCGACGTGGACGCGCCCGCCGCGTCGCTGCAGGGTCCAGGTCGCCACCGCGCGTCCTTCGATCACGGCCGTCGCCCGCAGCATCCCGCCGCCGGGGTACACGCGACGAACGTTCTCGTCCGCGACGATGAATCCGCGATCGCGCCAGCCCAGCAGGTACGGATCGAACGGCGGCAGCAGACGGCACGGCATCGCGCCCGGCGGCCTGGCATCCCGTGCCGCCAGGTCGATCAGGTCGCCGTCCTCGTCGAGCTCGCCGTCGATGTGGCGCAAGCCGTCGCGGACATCGCGTAGCCCGATGCCGGACCAGGTCGCGATGTCGGCGACCGAGGCCGGGCCGTGCCCGCGCAGGTAGCGCCGGACGAGCTCGGCGAGCGCCCGCACCCGATCATCGCCCGACAACGCCGCCGGCTGCGTGCCCAGCCAGTCGCGGGTGAGCGCGACAGCCAGCGCGCCGTCGCGCACTGGGCCGAGCACCACCAGGCCGCGCAGCGCCGCGAACATCAGCACGTGCGGCGTGGCCTGTCCCGCCGTGCGGATGCCCGCGCGGGCCAGTCGCTCGGCCAGATCGGCGCGGGGCAGCGGTCCATCGTCGGTGAGTGCGCGCTCGATGATCGCGAGCGCGCGTTCCGCGTCGGCGGTCGGCACGCCTTCTTCGACGAGCCGCCGGCGGTTCGCCGAGATCGTCGCGGGCGGCGTCAACGCCCACAGCCACGGATAGTCGTCGCGGTGCACCAGGTGCAGCGTCCCGCGTACGAGCCATGACACGACCAGCGTGCGCTCGTCGGTCAGCGCGGCGTCGATGTCGTGCGCGAACAGGCCGGTGCTGCGCGCACGGACGGCAAGTCTCGCGGAACGCAGATCTTGTGCCTGCACGGCGAGCACCCCGCGCACCGCATCGACCGGACACGGGCAGGCAGCGTCCAGCCCCTGCGCGGCGAAACGCCGGCGTCGCAGGTCGGGTGCCGTCAGCATCCGGCCAGCCTGCCAGTACCGCCGCGCAAACGAAAAGGCCCGGACCGTCCACAGTGGACGGTCCGGGCCGCGGCCTAGTGGATCAGTACCAGCCGCTGGACATCTCGTGTGCCCAAGCTGCGCGCGGCGATCCGTACACGCCGCGGATATAGCTCAACCCCCACGCGATCTGAGTGGCCGGGTTCGTCCGCCAGTCGGATCCGGCCGACAACATCTTGCCGCCTGGCAACGCCTGCGGGATGCCGTACGCGCCCGACGGGTTGGCCGCGGACGTGCGCCAGCCGGACTCGCGATTCCACAGCTTGATCAGCGCCGACATGTCGGCCGGGCCCCAACCACGCGCGGCCACCATGCGCGCGGCGATGCCCTGGTTGCCGTGGTACTTGCTCGTCCACGGATTTCGTACCTTTACGGTCGCGCGTCCGACGATCTTGTTGTGCGTGCCGACGCCGATGTTGTACGAGACGACGCGGACGTGGTTGGTCCCCGTACGCAGCCGTGCCGTGACGCCATAGTGATGACTTCGCGGGTTGGCGCGGACGGCTGCGACTTGGTGGCCGTTGATGAGTACATGGACGCGGACCGGGTAGCTCGTCCGGTCCGGGTCGTACGTCCGGCCGACCACGCGCAGCGTGCGGTCGTGATGCGAGAACCGCGCGAAGCCGTGCGGGTTCCGCGTCGCCGGGTCGACCAACGGAGGGCGCTTGTAGCGGCTGACCCTGTCGGCCGATCCAGCGCCGACGGTCGCGTCCTGCGTGGCGGGCGTCGTCGACGCCGAGCGCCCCGCGATGTCGCCGTTCGCTGTGGACGCGCCGGTCAGGGCGGCTGCCGCCCCGGTTGCGGTGATTAGGGCCGCGAGGATCAGTGCGATCCCGGCGGCCCGGGTTCGGGAGCGGGTGCTGTCCGACCCCTCGTCTGTTCGCTTGTCGTAGTGCATGACGAGCCAGTCTGCCTGCGGCTCGCGCACTGTCCGGCGAGCCGAAAGACCTTTCGATCCGGGACAGGATTTCGCGCTGACAACTGGTCAGTGGGCTGCAGGCCCGACGGCTCGGCGGACAGAAGCGGTTGGCGCCCGGCCGATTATCGTCGGCCGCGGATCGCCAGATGTGACCTTTCCCGCTCCGCGACAGTGGCCGCGGTCACCCTGCGCGAGGGACATACCGGTCGCGCATGCGGCGGACAGCCGTGGCTGAATGTCGAGGACCGGTCACGTGCACCGACGTTCGAGATGAGGGCACCCGTACCGAGGGCGCCGGACACCGAGGAGTGAGGCCATGAAGTACCTGCTCATGATCTACAACAACCCCGCGACCTACGAGGCATGGTCCGAAGACCAGCGCGACGAGCTGTTCAGCACCGTGGACGTGATCATGAAGGAACTCACCGAGTCCGGTGAACTGATCGGCGGTCAGGGGCTGGCCGACGCGTCGACCGCGAAGACGGTTCGCGTACGCAACGGCGTGCCCGCCACGACGGACGGACCGTTCGCCGAGGCGAAGGAGCAGCTTGGCGGCTACCTCATCGTCGAGTGCGAGACGGAGGAACGCGCCGTCGAGATCGCGGCTAGCTGGCCCGACGCGAAGTACTTCGCGATGGAGGTGCGCGCGATCATGCACACGTCGGGGACCGAGATGTAGCTCGCCGGCCGAGCGAGCGGGCGCGCCAGCCCGCCCGCTCGGCAAACGGCAAACCCGCAACTGCCCGGGACTTCTCCCCCAGAGGACAAGACGTTTCGCGCTTGCTCTGCGCGATCCTCGCATTTCTCGACATAACGTCGATCTGGTCGCTCTCGCAACGTAACGGGCCGCCTCACGCGTCTTGGTAGAAGCAGGCCACGCGGTGCGCGTGGCAGGTGGCGTCAACGTGCCGGGTATGTCGGCGCGTGTAAGGGACGTGAGCGCAGGGAGGGCACCGGTGGTCGGCATCTCGCCGCGCCGATGCGACGCCGAGCACGCGTTCGAGGTCGCCAGGTGACCGCCGTCGCGACGCCGATGCGTGAGTCGACGACACGCGTCCACACCACGCACTACCGGCCCGAGCTCGACGGGCTTCGAGCGGTGGCCGCGCTGCTCGTAATCGCGTTCCACGCCGGCATGGCCTCTGCCGTCGGTGGTTACATCGGCGTCGACATCTTCTTTGTCCTGTCCGGCTTCCTGATCACCGGTCTGCTCGTCAACAGCGCGGCATCGGGGCCGCGCGCGTTGGTCACGTTCTACGCACGGCGCATGCGGCGGCTGCTGCCCGCTGCCCTGGTCGTCCTGCTCGCGACAGCAGCCGCCTGGAATGCGGTGGCGACCAGCGTCGAACGCGAACCGGTGATCGGCGACGTTCGGTCCGCGGCACTGTACTTCTCGAACTGGCATTTCGCCGCGCAGGCAACGGATTACTTCGCCAGCACCGATGCGCCCAGCCCGGTCATCCACTTCTGGTCGCTGTCGGCAGAGGAGCAGTTCTATTTCGTGTGGCCCGCTCTCGTCGTCGTCTTCGCGATCTGCAGACGCGACCCGCGACGCAGCCGTCGCGGGCTCGCCACGCTCGCCGTGCTGCTCGGCGCGGCGTCCCTGGTCAGCCTGGCGCTCGCCACTCGCCATAGCAGCGAGCGCGCCTACTTCGGGACGGACGCGCGGGCCTACCAGCTGCTGGCCGGCGCTCTGCTCGCGCTCTGGGCCCTCGGTCGCCGCGAGGGCGCGCACGTCCGCCGGTCGCACCTCACCGGGGCGCGGCTGATGCAGGTGTGCGCGCTGGCCGGGCTGATCGTGGTGGCGAGCTCGGCGTTCGACCTCAGCCCGACCATGCGCGGCCTGCTGGCCGCGGCGTTCACCGTCGCGCTGCTCTGGGCGTTCGAATTCGCGCCGCGCGGCCTCGTCGGGCAACCACTGTCGTGGTCGATCCCGGCCTATCTCGGCCGGGTGTCGTACGGCACTTACCTGTGGCACTGGCCCGTGATTCTGCTGGTGCGCAGGTTCGTCGTCATCTCGCCGCACTACATGTTCGGCGTCGCCGCCGTCATCTCGGTGAGCCTTGCTTCGATGAGCTACCGGATCCTGGAACAGCCCATCCGGCTCTCCCCGGCGCTCGCTGTCCACACCCGCATCGTCATCGCCTGCGGACTTGCCGCGAGCATCGCCGTCGGCTTGGTGCTGGCCCCGCGGCTGCTGTCGTCCCCGCGCCATCCGGTGGTAACGCCGGTATCGACCGACCAGGCCAGGGGCGGCACCGCGGCTGCGTCAGACAAGCACGGCAGCAAGCCACCGCCGACCGGGCGGGCTATGCCGCCTCCGAAGACCCACACGCCGGTACCGTCCGCCGCCGCGCTGCACGAAGCGGCCAAGGCGCACACCGAGCGGACGTGCCTGGAGAAGATCGCGCGGCTCGGGTGTCTCGCTCACAAGGGCGCCGGCCCACGGGTGCTGTTCGTCGGGGATTCGCATCTCGAGACGTTCTTCCCGGTGCTCGACGACCTCGCCGCCAAGCACGACCTCAATCTCTACACCTGGATGTACTACGTGTGCCCGTGGCAGAAGGACGTCCTGCCCGACGGGACGAACGCCGAACCGTGCAAGAAGAACAAGGCCAAGCTGTACAACGAGATGCTGCGCACCGTCCGGCCGGACGTCGTCGTCACGGTGAACCGGGCCTACGACGACCCGCAGTACTCGCGCAAGGTGTTCGTCGACGGCCACCCGGACGAGACCGACGCCAGCAAGGTGCTCAGCGCGTCCATGCCCGCGAGCGCCGTCGCGGTCTTGGCGTATGCGAAGCGCTTGGTCGTGGTCGAGCCGTGGCCCTCGCTGTCCTTCAACCCGCGGGAGTGCCTCTCGGGTGCGAGGTACGACGAGGAGTGCCGGGGACGCGCATCCCGCCGGCTCGCCTCGGAGAAGGCCATCGCCGCGGTGGCGGCGCAGGACTCGCGGGTAGCCACGGTCGACCTGGACGACGCCGTGTGCCCGCAACTGCCGCTGTGCGATCCGGTGATCGGCGGCGTGATCGTCCGCATCGACAACGACCACCTGACGATCGCATTCGCCAAAGCGATCGAGCCTGCCTTCGACAAGCGGCTGATTGCCGCTGGCGCGTACGGGCCCTGACCCTCGATATGGTGCGGTGATGAGCGAGCGCCGCTACCTGAAGCCCAACTGGATGCAGCGGCACGTAGGTAACCGCATCGCGCCGCTGTTCCAGCCGAAG
>DASXRA010000043.1:0-3012 GCA_036506855.1 Jatrophihabitantaceae bacterium | reverse complement strand
ACGGCCCCGGACATTGACCGCACGAGGGTGAGCTGGGACGGCGTCACACCCGCGCCCAGGACGACCTTGTTGACGCTGCCGTTCGCGCCGAACAGCAAGGAGGCCAGCAAGGCGTATATGTATCCCACGGCGGCCTCCGTTAGTGTCAGGAGCTAGTAGGCTGTTAGCACGTGACCATAGCCGCGGATGATGTCAGGAGTCAACATGGCAATTAGTCATGACACCGTTACCGGCATCGGCTGTGCGGTTGCGCTGGTCAACACCAACGTCGACGGGGTCGAGACGCTGACGGACGTCGCCGCGCTCGACGCACTTCTCGATCGGGAGCAGTTCAGCGGACGGCGCGACGGCACGGCCGCCGAGCTGAGACAGATGCTCGCGCTGCGGCGCGCGCTGCGCACTGCGTGGGAGGCGCCCGACACGCGCACGGTCGTGGAGCTGGCCAATCGCCTGTTGCGTGAGGCGCGCGCGCTGCCCAGGCTGAGCGACCACGACGGCTGGGACTGGCATCTGCACGTGACCGAGGCCGATGCTCCGCTCGTCCACCGGTTCGCCGCCGAGGTCGGCATGGCACTCGCCGACCTGATCAGAGACGGCGAGCTGGACCGGCTGCGGGTCTGCGCCTCGGAGGACTGCACCGCCGTCCTCGTCGACCTGACCCGGAACCGCTCGCGCATCTACTGCGACACCGGCAACTGCGGAAACCGCGAGCACGTCGCCGCGTACCGCGCCCGCCGCCGCGAGACGGCCGCCGGCGCCCGCCGTCGCGAGACGGCGGCACAGCGATGACCTCGCCGATCGGCCCGCCCGATGCCCGGCAGGTGCCCCGGTTCGCCGGACCGGCCACGTTCGCCCGGCTGCCCCGCCTCGATCAGGTCGAGCGCGCCGACGTCGCGGTGCTGGGCCTGCCGTTCGACAGCGGTACGTCGTTCCGGCCTGGCGCACGCTTCGGTCCGGAGGCGGTGCGTGCCGGGTCGAAGTTGCTGCGTCCTTACCATCTCGGGCTCGAAGTCGAGCCGTGGACGACGCTGCAGCTGGCCGACGCGGGCGACGTCGCGATCAACCCGTTCGACATCGTCGAGGCGGTCGGCCAGATCGAGGCGGCTGCGAATGCCTTGTACGGCAAGGCGAATCGCATCGTCTCGATCGGTGGCGATCACACTGTGGCACTGCCCTTGCTGCGCGCTGCGCACGCCCGGCACGGCCCGGTGGCCGTCGTCCACTTCGATGCGCACCTTGACACCTGGGATACCTACTTCGGCGCGCGGTACACGCATGGCACGCCGTTCCGTCGCGCGTCCGAGGAGGGGCTGCTCGCTCTGGACCATTGCGCGCACGTCGGCATCCGAAACTCGGTCTATGCGCTCGCGGACTTCGACGACGACCGCCGTCTCGGCTTCGCCACCGTCTCGAGCCTCGACGTTGCGCGACGCGGCGTGGACGAGGCCACCGATCGCGTCCGCGACCGGGTCAGTGACCGGCCGGTGTACATCAGCATCGACATCGACGTGCTCGATCCCGCGCACGCGCCGGGCACCGGCACCCCCGAACCCGGCGGGCTGACTACGCGCGAGCTGCAGATGATCCTGGACGGGATGGCCGACCTCGACCTGATCGGTGCGGACGTCGTCGAGGTGTCGCCCGCCTACGACCACGCGCAGCTGACCGCGCTGGCGGCCGCCAACGTGATCTACGAGCTGCTGGGCATGTTCGCGGTGCGGCGGCCGGGCTAGCCGATGAACGCGAGGTTGTCGCGTCCGCACCAGTCGAGCACTGCGGGCCAGCTGCCGTAGCCGGCCTCGACGTTGAGGTGGCCCGCGCCGGGGATCACGGTGGTCGGCATCTTCAGCACGCGGCCGTATGCAGCGGCGGCGCCTTCGGGGCAGTACGGGTCGTTGTCGGAGCAGACCAGGACGGTGCCGTCCGCGGCGTGGCGCAGGATGTCGACCTCCAGCGGCACGGGCAGGAAAGGCGCGAGTTCCGGGATGTCGGTGTGCGGCGACGGGGGAGAGATCAGTGCGACGCGGGCCGCACGGGGACCGTCGCCGGAGTGGACGTGATGCAGCCAGAGCACGGCGCCGAGTGAGTGGCACAGCACGTCGAACCCGTCGTCCGGCAGACCCTCGAGCGCGGTATGCAACGCAGCCAGCCAGGCGCCGAGCTGGGGAGTCTGGGGGTCGGGCAGCGCCGGGTAGCGCACCTCGCGTCCCGCCTCGGCGAGCCGCGCCGCCAACCAGGTCTGCCAGTGCTCTGCCTCGTTGCCCTGCCAGCCGTGGACGAGCACGGTCGGCACGGTTCGGGTCGGACGGCGCGGCACGGTGCCCGAGCCTACGGGTGCGGAAATATCGGCCGACGCGCCGTCGGTGCCGGAGGGTGCCCCGCAGACGGCCTGAGCGGCGGGGATAGTCCATGCTGGACGGGTGGACGACCTGGGCGCCGCCTTCGCTGAGCCATCGGCGCTTGCCGCCGCGCTGGACCGGACTGGCTACCTGCCCGACGAGGGCCTCGCCACGGCGGCGTTCCTCGCCCTGCGCATGCACCGGCCGCTGTTCCTCGAAGGCGACGCCGGTGTCGGCAAGACCAGCCTCGCCCAGGCGCTGGCCACGGTGCTCGACGCCCGGCTCGTCCGGTTGCAGTGCTACGAGGGCATCGACGCCGCGCAGGCCCTCTACGACTGGGACTTCCCGCGCCAGGTGCTGCACCTGCGCGCCGCCGAGACGGCCGGACAGCACGACGCGGAGCAACTAGAGCGCTCGCTGTACGACCGCCGGTTCCTCGTCGCGCGGCCCATCCTGCAGGCGATCGAGCACTCACCGTCGGTGCTGCTCGTCGACGAGATCGACCGCGCCGACGACGAGTTCGAGGCGTTCCTGCTGGAGGTTCTCGCCGACAATGCCGTGACCGTGCCGGAGATCGGGACGATCCGCGCCGAGACGCCGCCGGTCGTCGTGCTCACGTCCAACCGGACGCGCGAGGTGCACGACGCGCTCAAGCGGCGCTGCCTGTACCACT
>DASXRA010000042.1:0-3790 GCA_036506855.1 Jatrophihabitantaceae bacterium | reverse complement strand
CGACGTCCTGAGCGGACTGGTGCCCGCCTTCCTCGCAGTGGTGCTGCTCGCACGCGACCCGGCCGGCCGCGGCTTCGGCATCGGGCTGGACTGGCTGCGCGCCCGGCGCGACCTGCTGCCGGGGATCGGGTTCACCGCGCTCATCGGCATCCCCGGACTCGTCCTCGTCTGGGCAGCACACGAACTCAGCATCAACGCAAGCCTTGCCGTCGTCGACGTGCCCGACGAGTGGTATCGGGTGCCACTCCTGCTGCTGAATGCCGCGCAGAACGGCATCTACGAGGAGATCGTCGTGGTGGGCTACCTGCTCACCCGGCTGCGCCAGCTCGGGTGGACGGACTCGCGAGCGCTCGGCGCCAGCGCCCTGCTGCGCGGCACCTACCACCTCTACCAGGGCTGGGGTAGCTTCGCCGGAAACATGGTCATGGGCCTCATCTTCGGGTGGTGGTTCCAGCGCACCAGGCGCGTGCTGCCGCTCGTTATCGCGCACTCGCTGCTCGACGGCTTCAGCTTCGTCGGCTACATCTACCTGCACGGACACATCAGCTGGATCTGACCGCATGTGCGGACCCAGTCAGGTAAGGCACTCCGCAGCTGCGGTTATGATGCCGCCATGCCGGCCTACCGACTGCGCGACGCCGCCCAGTTCCTCGGCGTCAGCGACGACACGATCCGGCGCTGGGCTGACGCCGGCAAGCTGAGCGTCACGCACGACGAGTCCGGACGCCGAGTGGTCGACGGCGCCGACCTGGCACGCCTCGCCGAGGAACTCGCCGCGGCATCCCCTCGGCCCGAACCCCAGCCGGTCATGGCGGAGTCGGCCCGCAACCGCTTCGTCGGCCTGGTGACCAAGGTCGTGCGCGACACCGTCATGGCCCAGGTCGAGATCCAGTCCGGCCCGCATCGGCTCGTCTCGCTGATGAGCCGCGAGGCCGCCGACGAGCTCGAGCTCGAACCCGGTGTCACCGCGATCGCAGCGGTGAAGTCAACGAATGTCGTCGTCGAGATCCCGATGAGGTAGCCATGCGAGCCCGTGCTCTGCTGCGCACCGTCCCGCTCGTCGCCGCGCTTGCCGCGTGCGGGTCGTCCGGCGGGTCACCCGCAACCCCGGCCGGCGGGACGAAGCTCACTGGAACGCTCACGGTGTTCGCCGCCGCGTCGCTGACCGAGTCGTTCGACACGATCGGCAAGCAGTTCGAGGCCGCGCACCCGGGCGTCAAGGTCACCGTCAACTACGGCGCCAGCTCGATGCTCGCCACGCAGATCAACCAGGGCGCCCCGGCGGACGTGTTCGCGTCGGCAGCGACGAAGAACATGGACCAGGTCGCGTCGGCGGGCAACGCAGGCTCGTCGACGACGTTCGCGGTCAACCGGATGGAGATTGCCGTCCCGGCCATCAATCCGGCCCAGATCACCAGCCTCGCCGATCTCGGGCGTCCCGGCGTCAAGGTGGCGCTCTGCCAGGACCAGGTGCCGTGCGGAGCGACCGCGGCCAAGGTGTTCAGCACCGCGCACATCAGCGTCACGCCGGTTACCCAGGAACCCGACGTCAAGTCGACGCTCGCAAAGGTCATCGTCGGCGAGGTCGACGCCGGCGTCGTCTACGTCACCGACGTGCAGGCTGCCGGCGACAAGGTCACCGGCATCGAGATCCCGGACGCGCAGAACGCGACCACCGACTATCCGATCGCGGCGCTCACTCACGCCAAGAACCCAGCTCTCGCGACGGCGTTCGTGTCCTATGTCGAGTCCGCCGCGGGCAAGGCGGTGCTGACCGCGGCAGGGTTCGGCAGCCCGCAGTGAGCCGTCGCAGGGGAACCGGCGCCGGCGTCCCACTGCTGCTCGTGCCGCCTGCCGCGATCGGCGCGGCGTTCCTGTTGCTGCCGACGGTCGCGCTGCTGATCCGCGCGCCGTGGAGTGGGCTGCGCGCGCTCTACGCCGACTCCGACGTCTCGTCCGCGCTGACCTTGTCGTTGCAGACGGCGACCGCGAGCACGGTCGTGTCCCTGCTGTTCGGCGTGCCGTTGGCGTGGATGCTGGCCCGGCTGCGGTTTCGCGGGCTGGGCGTCATCCGCGCCGCCGTGACGATGCCGCTCGTGCTCCCGCCCGTCGTCGGCGGTGTCGCGCTGTTCCTGGCGCTGGGCCGCCTCGGCGTCGTCGGCCGCTACCTGGACCAGTGGTTCGGCTTCACCTTGCCGTTCACCCGTTACGGGGTGATCGCCGCCGAGACGTTCGTCGCGATGCCGTTCCTCGTCATCACCGCCGAGGGCGCCTTCCGCACGGCCGATCGCGGGCTCGAAGAGGCCGCCGCCACGCTCGGCGCGTCGCGGTTGTCGGTGTTCTGGCGGATCACCGTTCCGGGCATCGCGCCCTCACTCGTGGCCGGCACAGTGCTGTGCTGGGCGCGCGCGCTGGGCGAGTTCGGCGCGACGATCACGTTCAACGGGAGTCTGAAGGGAACCACCGAGGTCATGCCGACGCTGATCTCGAAGGCCCTGGAGAGCAGCCCCGAGCAGGCCGAGGCGCTCAGCCTGATCTTGATGACGATCGCGCTGGTGATCCTGGTGGCGTTACGCGAGCAATGGCTGCGCCCCGCGGCGGTCTCGTGACCGCGGGGCTCGACGCGGCGATTCAGGTCGAGCGCGGCACGTTCCGCCTGGACGCGACGTTCCGGGCGGCGCCCGGCGAGGTCGTAGCGGTACTAGGCCCCAACGGCGCCGGCAAGACGACCCTGCTGCGGACGCTTGCCGGCCTGCTGCCGCTCGCGGCAGGGCGGATCGTGCTCGACGGCGAGGTGCTCGACGACCCGTCGGCGCGGACGTTCCGCGAGCCGGCGCATCGCCGGGTCGGCGTCGTCTTCCAGGACTACCGCCTCTTCCCGCACCTGCGGGTGATCGACAACGTCGCGTTCGCGCCGCGGTCGCGGGGCGTCGACCGGCGCGGCGCCCGGACGATCGCCACGGCATGGCTCGACCGGCTGGGCATCGCCGACCTGGCCGGTCAGCGGCCACGCCGGCTCTCCGGCGGGCAGGCGCAGCGCGTCGCAGTGGCCCGGGCGCTGGCGTCCGAGCCGGCCTTGCTGCTGCTGGACGAGCCGCTGGCCGCGCTGGACGCTCAGACGCGGGGCGAGGTCCAGGCAGAGCTGCGGGGGCATGTGGCCGACTTCGACGGGCCGATCCTGCTGGTCACGCACGACCCGATCGAGGCCCTGCTGCTCGCCGACCGGATCCTCGTGCTGGAGAGCGGGCGCATCGTCCAGGCCGGCGCGCCGGGCGAGATCGCGAGCCGGCCCGCGACGGCGTACGTCGCCGCCCTGATGGGGGTGAACCTCTATGCCGGCACGGCGAACAACGGCCTGGTCGAGCTCGACCAGGGCGGCACCGTCACGATCGGCGACACAGCACTTCGCGGGCGAGCACTGGTCGCCGTGCGGCCGTCGGCGATCATCGTCTACACGGCGCGCCCGGACGCCGGAAGCGCGCGCAACCTGTGGACCGGCCGGGTCGAGTCGGTCGCGGCGCTCGCCGATCGGGTCCGCGTCACCGTGTCGGGCTCTCCCCCGGCCCGCGTCGACGTCACCCCCTCTGCCGTCGCCGAACTCGGCCTCTCGCCGGGCCGCGACGTCTGGCTCGCCGCCAAGGCGACGGATCTGACCGCCTACCCCGAGCCGCCCCGGTAACTCGACTGCGCCGACCGAGCTCGCGATGAGAGGCTGAGGCCATGGCTGTCGAGATCGTGCACCCGTTGCCCGTCGACGAGGTCAAGGACTGGGCCGCCACGATGGCCACCG
>DASXRA010000041.1:0-1754 GCA_036506855.1 Jatrophihabitantaceae bacterium | reverse complement strand
CGGACGAGCCGTGCGACCGCAGCGCCGTCTGGGTCGGCGTCTGATGCGAGGGAACGATCGTGGGAGGTGGTTTCGGATGCTGCCGCGGTGCGCCGAGATGGTCATGCGCGAGCCGCTGCATGGATCCGGGCAGCGAACCGGTGTACGCGGCCGCTGCCACACCTCCCACGGTCAGGGCGCCGAGCGCCGCCGCGGCCGCGACCCCGTGGCTGACCCGTGAGTTGATCACGGGTCGACGCCGGCGCAGGACGTGCCGGGCGTGCCGCGGACCGGTGCTCGCCGGGCGGGTCGCGATATACGCAGCCACCGCCCGGGGCTCGCCGGATAGTTCGTGGACCGAGGGCGGCGCCGACGCTGCGGCGAGCAGGCTCGCAAGAGCCTGCTCGTCGGACGACGCGCCGACGGATGGGTGCTGGCCGCGCAAGAGTCGTTCGGCCGCCACCTCGTCCAAAGGCGAGGTGTTGCGCGAATGCCAGGTGCGACGCGTCATGTCACTAGGAGAAGCGACGGCGACGCCTATCGCGTTACACCCTCCAGCGACGAGGTGTCCTTGAGGCGGTTCGCGAGTGTGCGCAGCCCGCGATGCGCAGCCACCCGAACCGCTCCGGGACGCTTGCCGAGAAGGCGGGCGACTGCCTTCACGTCCAGGCCGGCGATGACCCGCAAGGTGATCGCTTCGGCCTGGTCGCGGGGCAACGTCGCGATGAGCGCGAGCGCGCGTTCGGTGTCGATGCGCTCCAGCACGGATCCAGCGGTGTCGTGCCGGCCCGGGCGATCGAATTCGGCGTCGTCGTCGGTCAGTCGCACCGGCGCCCGGCTCGCGCGGCGCCAGGTGTCGATAGCCCGGCGCCGGCCGAGCGTGAACAGCCAGCCGCGAAAGGCGGCCTCGTCGCCGGTGAAGTCGACGAGCCGACGCGACACGTCGACCCAGACGTCGGCGGCGATGTCCTCGGCAGCCGTCGTGTCGTGAAGAAGTACGCGAAGGTAACGAAGCAGCGCAGGATGGGCGTCACGCCACAGCATGGCGAACGCCATCTCGTCGCCACCGGCCGCAGCGTCGAGCACGACCCCGAACTCGTCCTCGAGCACGAACGGCACGTTACGCGGACACGGCGGTGCGCGTCGGTCAACTCGACCGACGCGCACCGTTTGTCCTACTAGATAAAGGGAATCAGGGTGCAGCATTCACACTTGTGAGCCATCCGGCGTTCGGTGAGCCTATGCCGGTGACGTCGTCCCAGCCCCTGGCGAGCGACAGGGAGGAGTCCTGGCCGAACGTGCGGACGCTGTACAGCAACCCGTCGGTCGGGTCGACGCCGTTCGCGTAGTCGACGCGGACGTTGCCTGCGTCCTTCGGCGTTCCCTTGATGTCGGTGAACGTGCCCGACCCGGCCTGCGAGTAGATCGTCGGGTTGAGCAGCCCGAGGCCGCTGCCCGCGTTCTGCAGGGTCAGCGCCGTCATGCCGGCGAACAGCGGCGATGCGAGGCTCGTGCCGCCGATGCGGTACTCGCCGTAGTGGACGCCGTCCGGGAACGTCTGCGTCTCGCCGATGAGCATGCCGGTCGTGGGGTCAGCGTCCAGGCCCACGTCAGGTACCGCCCGGCCACCTGGGGCGCTGGTTGGCACGACGCCGTTCTGGTAGTCGGGGCGGTTGAACAGGGCCGAGAAGCCGCCGACTGCGCCGTACAGGAAGCCGAGGGAGTCCCACGACGTGCCGTCGCTGGACAGGCTGTACTTGTGGGTGCCCCAGCCG
>DASXRA010000040.1:0-9677 GCA_036506855.1 Jatrophihabitantaceae bacterium | reverse complement strand
GTGCCGGTCGTCGACATGACCGGCCACGACGACGCTGCCGTACGGTTCACCGGGTTCGGCGCCGCCCGTCCAGCGGCCGAGTACCTGCGGATCGGCGGGTATCCGCAGCTGATGGTCGCCGGTCACCCCGACGTCGACCACGCGCGCGTCGATGTGCAGCGCCGGGACGCGTAGGCGGGTCAGCCGCAGCGGCACCGGGTTGCCGGCGACCGGATCGCCGGCCAGCGCCGCCGCGCGTCCGGCAGCCGATGCGGCCGGCGTCACGCGGGCCGCATCGGCGGGCACAGTGGGCGCGGCCCGCAGCCGGGACGACTCGGCGCGCACGCTCGGCACTGCGCCCGCGGGAACCCGCCCCTGGCCGGCCGAGTGCAAGCGCGGCAGTGTCGCCGCACTCGCGACGAGGCACGCAGCGCCGAGCCCGGCGGTGATCAGCGCCAACCGTGGCGGTTGCCGCCGGACCCTGCGGTGGCGTCCCGTCACGTCGTCGACGGCTCCTTGCGGCGGCGCCACAGACCAGCCGCCCCGATGCTCAGCAGCAGCAAGCCAGTTCCGAACAGCGCGGCGGACGCGCCCATGTGCTGCGAAGGCGCGGCTGCACCGCCCGATCCGGTGTCGATGTTGTTCGGCGCGCTCGCGCTCCGGGCAGTCACCGCGATCACCTGGACGATCGCGTCCATCGTGTGACGCGCCGGCTGGCCGATCGCGAATACGCGGGTCAGCGTCCCGGAGGTCAGCTTGAAGGTCGCCGGGCCGAGCACGGCGGGCCCGTCAGTGCCGGTCGGCACCACGTCGACCGAGTAGCTAGCGGCCGGCACCACGGTGGTCAAGCCCTCGCCGTTCGCGACGTTGCTGAATAGCACCGTGCCGTCGACGCGGATGTCCGCTGCGGGCACCGCGGCGACATGCGCGATCGCCAGCCGCGTCTTGCCGGCGTTGATCGGCGAGCGGTCGTTGGTGAAGACGGTCAGGCTCGGCGTCGGGCTGGCTTCTGCGTCCAGGTGCACGACAGCGTCGAGGCTGTCGCTTCCGCCGACGGTGATCGCCCGCTGCAGCAACGTCGATCCGCCGACGGCCGCGACCCGGAGCTGGTAACTGCCCGCCGCGAGTGCCAGCGGGCCGACGACTGTCTTCGGCGCGACGTCCGACCCGACCTTCTCGCCGTTCAGGAACAGATCGACGTTGCGACCGGGCAGCCCCTGCAAAAGGTAGACCTGACCGCTGGGCGCTGCCGTCGCCACGGTGGGCCAAACCAGCGTAGCCATGATGGCGGTTACCACGGCAACGGCTGCGCGCACGCGGCCAGCGGGTCGGTCATTCATCGCAACTCCTCTCGGTGCCACGGCGCGCCGCCGCGGTGGTGTTGTGCCGGTGCCCGAACGGCGTTCAGACTCTGGCTCGTGTCCTGCTTCGGGGGCGGTCCGGTGCGGTCGTGGACGATCGGCGTCCTCGCCGCTTCGGCGCTCGTCGCCACGGTCGGGTACGCGTGGGCGGTGCGCCAACCAGATACCGGCTCGCCTGCCTCGCCCGCGGCGGCGACCAAGCCGAGCAGTTCGCCGGCGTCGAGCAGGCCCGCGACGTCGCCCCCGGTGCTGCCGACGTCCGCTGCCACCTTGCCGGGCATCGGCGCTCCCCCGGCGGCGCCCGCCCTGGCGATCACTGTGCACGTGCAGCCGGCCGGCGACCTCGTCGTCGCAGAGCGACTGGCCTGGACGCCCGCCAAGGCCTCGGCCCAGCTCGCCGTGTCGATGCCGAGCCGGATCTCCGGGCCGGGCGTGCCGACGGGCAAGCACGCGTCCCCGCACGTGACCGCGCTGCAGGCCGCGTACGACGGACTGGTCGTCCTGCCCGAGCCGGACCCACCCGGCCAGCGCTGGACGATCACCGCGCCGACCTCAACGCCGGGCGCGCACGTCCTGGAACTGCGGTACGGGGTGAGCGGGGTGGCCGTCCCGTCGACGCCCGGGCCGCCGGGACGGGCGACCGTGGTCATCGACCCACTGCTGCTGCCGGTCGCCGATGTGCCGGCCTGGCTCGCCGTGATCGGCCCCGCCGGCGGCGTCATCCACGGGGTCAACTGCCCGCTCGCGGCGCCGGAACGCGTGGTGTGCGCGGACGAGCGGTCCGGCGGCTGGCTGATCGCCGCGTCGCGCGCGAAGTCCACCGATCTGCGCGTGGTCACCGTGCAGGCCGACTTACCGGCCGGCGGCTGACGGTTCACGTCGACATCGCTCAGAAGCTCGTCACGAGATCGCCGAGCACGCGCTGGATCGTCGCGGGGTCCGTCGCGTCGTAGAAGTGCGCCCCGGTCAGCTTCGCGATCGCCTGCAACGTCGGGACGTCCGCGTCCTTCCCGTAGGCCAGCGTGAACACGAGGACGGGCGTTGTGTGGTGCAGGTGCCCGATGTTGTTGGTCAGCGTTTGCAACGTGCCGGCGATGTTCGTGTCGTTGTGGCCGTCCGACAGCACGACGACGGCGTTGATCGCGTCCGGCTGCCAATTCTTCGCCATCGAGATCGTGTTCTTCTCGATGGCCGCGAACAGCGGTGTCTCCGCGATCGGCTGCAACGCGGCCACGGCCTTGAGCAAGCCGGCACGCGCGGTCTTCAGCGGGCCGACCGGTGCCACCACGCCGGGCACGATCGGGCCACCGGTCTGGTTGGAGAACGCGGCCAGCCCGACCTTGTCGTCGTCGGTGAAGTGGGCCAGTGCCGCCACCATCGCCTTCTTCGCCGCACCCAGGCGGGTCAGTCCGGGCGCGATATTGGCGGCCATCGAGCGCGACACGTCGAGCAGGAACAGCACGCGGGCACGCTTACGCACGGCGGGGAAGTCGTGGACGATCCGCGCCAGCACGGTGGTCGACGGGATCTGCAGGCTGCTCACCGGACTGGAGTAGCGCCCAGTCAGGCTGACCGCCGTGTCTGCCAGCCCGCGCACGTCGCGGCAGCCGTTCGCCCGCACGACCGCCTGACCCTGCGCGGTCGTCGCGTAGTCGATGAAGTCCTTGGACGCGGCGCGCTGCGCTGCGGACGCCCACGGGGCGTTCAGCACGGCGGCGGGGCTGTCGGCGGTGACCGTGCCGTCCCTCGGGTAGATCGGCACGAGCGGTTCAGCCGGCGGCTCGAGGATCTCTTCGGTGATCCCGTCACGGCTGGACAGCCCGCGGTTGTAGTCCCACACGGACTTCTCGTCGACGATGACCGCGGACAGGAACTCGGCAGCCGATCCGGAGTCCTCGGCCTGCCGGACGTGCCAGAGAAAGTGCTCGGGCGTTGCCATGTAGTGGGTCACGGACAGCTCGGCGGCGTGCACCTTGCCCACGATGTCGGCCCGGCCCAGATCGGCCGTCGTCAGGGACGCGAGCCCGCCCGCGGCGACTCCGTAGGACGCGGCCATGCCGAGCAGTCCGGACGTCGCCACCTGCGGACTGGTCTTGCCCAGCTTGAAGCCGCCCCATTCCGGATGCCCCTGATTCGCCCAGACGTGGGCGTCCCCAGCGGTGGCAAAGATCTCCGCCCAGGTAGGTGCCTTCGACGCCCAGCCGATCTCCTCGGCGAGCTCGGCGGGCATTGCCAGGACGATCGCCGACTCGGCGAGGCTGCGCCCGCTGGTCAGCCCGGAGCGTGCCGTCGCGCCCTGCCTGGCCGCGAGGTTGAGCCATGCACTCGAATCGGGCGCCCACACGGTGGGACGCTGCGCCGCAGGCAGCGCCGGAAAGCCGTGCTCGACATCGGCCGCGGCGAGGCCCGACTTGTCGGCGGTGACCGACACCGTCACGCAACGGCCTGCGACATTGCGTCTCGCGCCCGCGTAGCCGCGGGCCAGCGCGCGCAGCACGTCGGCGTTCTCCAGCGACGCCAGGACGCGCACCTCGGTGCACGGAGCGGCCCCGGCGCTGGCCGGGAGGTGGTCGGCCGGCAGCGTGGTCGTGCGCAGCGGCACCGGCGAACCGCCGAGACTCGACGACTCGTCGACCGGCGCTGGCGTCGACAGCAGGGCGCGTCCCGCCTCGTGCGGGGTCGTGTGCGGGTCGAGGGCGACGTATACCGTCGCCGCGATACCCACCATGCCTACGGCGATTCCGCCGGCGAGCCAACCGACGCGACCGCGCCTCGCGCGCCGCCCGGCCCGATGCGCGCCACCACGCTGGTAGAACTCGCTCATCGGCGCGCGCCTAGTCGGTACATAACGGAGCGTTCTACGGATAACGCGCCAGGCAAAGGCACCGATGAATTGGACGGTCTGCGCACCGATGCTCCCCCCTGAAATAAACAGCGACTATCCCGCAGCCCGGTCGATCAAGGCACAGGATGTGCGGCTACCGGCGCGTACGCAATAGTTAATCAATTACCTGACTTGTAGTGAGCGGGCCATTACGTGGCGACGGTAAGAATCGTCAAGTCTGCCGTTTCTATTAACACGCCGCAGGTCAGCGATCGGGCACGCTCTGTCTACAGTCATTGATGATTACCGCCTCAGCGTGCCGGTGTGCAACCAATCCGTGACCGCTAGCCGTTCGAGGCGGAAGGTATCTACCAATAACCTGCTGATTGACCGACCTAATTAAAGCGGGGTGCAAATCCGGCGCAAAGGTCCGTCAACGAATCTGCGGCTTCGGAATGCAACTCGGGCGCGCTCGATCGCTCAGGGTTAACCGATTATGACGCGCACATTACGTGTTGGAATTCTGGCCCCGCCGGCCGGCCGGTACCGTGTCCGGGCATCCCGCATCCGGAGGCCGGTGTGACACCTGAGCAGATCCTGACGAGCGCGGACTCGATCCTGGTCGTCGACTGGCCCAGCCGGGACGTGCCCGAGACGCTGACCCGCGCCGGATACACGGTTCTCGTCAAGGGCGGACCCGAGCCCGACAGCTTCTCGGCCTGGCAACTGCGTGACGGCCAGGTGGTGGTCGCCAAGCTCGGGCGCGCACCCGCACACGTCGACATCGTCTACGCCCACCGACCCGTCGCCGAGCTGCCCGGCATCGTCGCGATGGCCAACCGGTTGGCGGCCACGACCGTCTGGTGCCAGTCCGGCAGATCGCCGTCCGGGGCCGGCGACCCGACCGGCGTCTGGTTGCCCGACGAGCAAGCGAGCCAGGCGCGCGCGATCGTCGAGCAAGGCGGCCTGCACTACGTCAACGCGCCCTACATCGCGGACCTCGTCCGCGAGCTCCGCCCATAACTCACCGGATTCGATCAGCGACGTCGCCGCTGGCTGAGCCACGGCACTCGATCACGTGCAGATCGACTCGGTCCGACATGCCAATCTGCACATGATCGAAATCGTGCGCCCATCGTCGGCTGGTACGACAGCTGTAGATCGAATGTGCTCTACGAATCCCAGGGCTCGGTCAGTGTTGATCATGTTGCGTCTGACCGCGCGACGGACGCCACCGGCGCCGGCAAACGCGACGTGATCATGGACCGTCTTCGCTTCGTGCGGCACGTCCAGGCGGCGACCGCGCGTGAGTACCGCAAGCTGGGCCGGCGGCTGCCCGAGTGCCCCCATGATCGCGATCGCGCGGTGGGCGCCGGGACGCTAGAAAGAGCGCATGACCCAGACGACACCGCAGTCAGAAAGCAGCTGGCTGGCGCCCGAGGAGCTCGAGGCCGCCCGGCAGCGGGTGCCCATCCTGTACGTCGACGCGATTCCGGTGCGGGTCGACGAGCAGGGCATCGTGACGGCGGTCGGCCTGCTCCTGCGCGCCACCAGCGAGGGCCGGATCACCCGGGCGCTGGTGTCCGGACGCGTCCACTACCACGAGAAGGTCCGCTCGGCGCTGCTGCGCCACCTGGAGAAGGATCTCGGCCCGTTGGCCCTGCCCCGCATTCCGCCCTCGCCGCAGCCGTTCACGATCGCCGAGTACTTCCCGACGCCGGGCGTCACCCCGTTCCACGACCCGCGGCAGCATGCCGTGTCGCTCGCCTACGTCGTCCCGGTCGAGGGCGACTGCGCGCCGCAGCAGGACGCCCTCGAGTTTTCCTGGTTCACTCCGGCCGACGCGCGCAACGAGAGCCTGCTCGCCGAGATGACAGGTGGGCAGGGCCTTCTTTTGCTGCAAGGCTTGTCGCATGTCGGATACTGATCTCCAGCTTGCTGTGCGCGCGGTGCTCCCGGCGGTCCGGGCCGATCTCGACGCGCTGATCCGGATCCCGTCGGTGAGCGCCGACCCGGCCGGCGCGGCCGAGGTCCGCCGTTCCGCGATGTTGACCGCCAGCCTGTTCCGGGCCGCCGGAGCCGCCGACGTCGAGATCCTCGACGATGTCGAGGGTGGCCAGCCCGCCGTGGTGGCCACCTACCCGGCACCCGCCGGCATGCCGACCGTGCTGCTCTACGCACACCACGACGTTCAGCCCACCGGCGACCCTGCGGCGTGGGCCACCGCGCCGTTCGAGCCGGACGAGCGCGACGGGCGCCTCTACGGGCGCGGCTCGTCCGACGACAAGGCCGGCGTCGCCGCGCACCTCGCGGCGCTGCGGGCATTCGGTGGACGTCCCCCGGTCGGCGTGACCGTGTTCGTCGAAGGCGAGGAGGAGATCGGCTCACCGAAGCTCGGCGCCCTGCTCGACCGCCATCGCGACAAGCTGGCCGCCGACGTGATCGTGCTCGCCGACTCGGAGAACTTCGATCTCGGCAGGCCGTCGCTGACGACCAGCCTGCGCGGCATCGCTTCGTGCATCGTCGAGGTCCGCGCGCTGGCGCATGGCGGGCACTCCGGCTCGTTCGGCGGCGCGGCACCTGATGCGCTCACCGCATTGTGCCGGCTGATGGCGACCCTGCACGACGAGCGGGGCGACGTCGCGATCGACGGTCTGGTCACGGCAGCGCCGTCGGACTTCGACTACCCGGAGGAGCGGTTCCGCGCCGAGTCGGCCATGCTCGGCGGTGTCGGGTTGATCGGCACGGGCAGCATCGCCGACCGCCTGTGGAACAAGCCGTCGGCGACGGTGCTCGCCCTCGACGCGACGCCGGTCGCCGACGCGTCCAACACGCTCGCTCCGGTTGCGCGGGCGAAGGTCAGCGTGCGAATCGCGCCGGGCGACGAGGCGCGGCGAGCGCAGGCGGCGCTGGTACGGCATCTGCGCGAGCACGCGCCGTGGGGCGTCCAGACGACCGTGACCGAAGCCGACCTCGGCCAGCCGTACGCGATCGACGCGCAGGGCCCGGCGTTCGACGCCGCACGTACGGCGTACGGGCAGGCGTACGGCGCGCCGATGACCGACCTCGGCATCGGCGGCACGATCCCGTTCGTCGCGGAGTTCGCCGACGCGTTCCCCAAGGCCGCGATCCTGGTCGTGAGCGCCGGCGCCGACCCCGACTGCCGCGCGCACGGCATCGACGAGAGCCTCGACCTCGGCGACTTCGAGCGAGCGTGTGTCGCCGAGACGCTCCTGCTCGACGAGTTGGCCCGGCGGGCAGTCAGAGCCGGATGACCCCGTCCTGCGCGTCCGGGTCGTCGAACCAGCGCCCGCCGGAGCCGAGGTAGCGGAACCGCAACTCCTGCCCTGCCGGCACCGTCAGCGTGACGCTGCGCGTTCCGTTGCTGCGTCGGACGAGCTTGTGCTTGCCCGGCGTCCAGTCGTTGAACGTCCCGACGGCCGACACCGGGCCGTCGTGGACGTCGTCGGGCAGCACGAGCTGGACCTTGCGCTTCTTCGAGTTCGGGCCGGCGAGGATGTGGATGGCCAAGGCTGCCTCCTGGGCGTGACGGGGCGGGATTGCCTGCAGGGTATGCGCCCCCGGCACGCCACGCGGCCGGACGTCACGAGACGAAACGTGACCGTAACCGGGTCTTTCCACAGCGTTTGGCAGGCACCATGTTGAGGTGCTCGCCTCTCTCGCGCCGGCCCGTCGCCGCCTGCTGCTCGGCCTGCTCGCGGCGGTGGTTGTGGCCGGTGTCGCGGCGGTCGTCGTGGCGCTTGCCAGCGGCGGCAGCACCCGCCGGGCCGTCGCGCAGAACCAGCCCGGACCGGTGCTGCTCGTGCCCGGCTACGGCGGCTCGACATCGTCGCTGTCGTCGCTGGCCGGTGCGCTGCGCAACGGGGGCAAGGACGTGACCATCGTGTCGCTGCCCGGCGACGGCACGGGCGATCTGCGCGCCCAGGCGCAGACCCTCGGCCGGGCGGCGACCGCCGCGCTGGCCCGGACCCAGGCTGCCTCGGTGGACGTTGTGGGCTACTCGGCCGGCGGCGTCGTCGCACGGCTGTGGGTCCGCGACTACGGCGGCGCCGCTGTCGCCAGGCGCGTCGTCACGCTCGGTTCGCCGCAGCACGGCACGCGGCTCGCCGAGCTCGGCGCTCTGCTTCCGGCGGCCTGCCCGACCGCATGCCAGCAGCTCGCGCCCGACAGCGACCTGCTCGCGTCGCTGAACCGCGGCGACGAGACGCCCGCCGGTCCGCAGTTCTTCTCCGTCTGGACGACCGGCGACGACGTCGTCACCCCGCCGGACTCCGCGCGCCTGACCGGCGCGGTGAACCTCACCGTGCAGAGCATTTGCGCCGGCGCGGACGTCAGCCACGGCGACCTGCCTCGGGATCGGCTGGTGCAGGCGATCGTCGCCGCCGACCTCGTCGCCGGCGCGCCCGTCTCCCCGACCGCCGCCGACTGCTAGGCGAACGGGCCGCAGGTCAGCTCTTGATGTCCTTGGTGGCGAAGTTCGCCCAGGCGGCGGCGAGCAGCACGGCGACGTAGACGCCCTGCAATGCGACACCGCGCTCGACGTTGCGCCACAGCATCGGGTCGCGGAACAGGTCGATGAACGACAGCCAGTACCGCGTCGGCAGGTACGGCTGCAATGAGCGGGCAGCGTCGAGTGTCAGCAGCGCGGACGAACCGATCAGGAACGCGATCGCGCCGAGCGTCGCCGACAAGGGTGAGTCTGTGAGCGTCGACAGGAACAGGGCCATCGCGGCGACGCCGAGCATGGAGAACGCGACGTAGCCGATCGCGATCACCGTGCGCCAGGCGATCTGCCCCGCGGTCAGCTCGCTGCCCGACACGCTCGTGACCGTGGCCGACACGGCGTTCGACGAGCCGGTGCCGAGCACCAGCCGCCCGACCGCGTACCCGGTGCCCGCCACGACGACCACGGCGGTCGCGACGAATGCAAACGTCGCGGCGAGCTTGGCGACGAGCAACCGGGTGCGGCCCACCGGGCGGATCAGCAGATAACGCAACACGCCCGCCTGCGCCTCACCGGCAACCGCGTCGCCGGCGACGATGGCGACCGCGACGGGAAGGAACAGGGGCAGCACGATCGCGAGCGCGGCGACCGCGAACAGTGCGCCGTTGGACAGCACGGCCGACAGGAACGCCGGCCCCTGCCCCGGACGCGGGGCGGTGTGCGTGATCGCGACGAGGATCGCGATCAGCGTGGGCAGCGCGTCGAGCAGAACGATCGTCAGCCACGTCCGCGGCCGGCGGAACAGCTTGCGCATCTCGATCGCGATCACGGCGCGTCCACCCGGTCCGAGCCGGCGCTCGTCACGTCGAGAACGACCTCTTCGAGCGTGCGCCGCTCCGGGGCGAGTTCGCTGATCCGGATGCCGCGGCCGACGAGCAGCGCGTTGAGGCTGGCCGCGTCGGCACCGCGCACCACGAGGCGGTCGCCCTCGCGCAGCTCGACCCGGCCGTCCAGCAGGGCGACGGCCGAGGCGGCGTCCGGTGTCCGG
>DASXRA010000039.1:0-11196 GCA_036506855.1 Jatrophihabitantaceae bacterium | reverse complement strand
CGACGGCACGTGCCGGTTCTGCCGGCGCGGTGACGAGAACCTGTGCGAGTCGCCGGTGTTCACCGGCTGGGACGTCGACGGCGGCTACGCCGACGCCTGCCTGGTCGACGAGGCGTTCGCGTACGCCCTGCCTGTCAGGCTGGACGACGAGCAGGCCGCTCCCCTGATGTGTGCCGGCATCATCGGCTACCGGGCATTGCGGCTGGCCGACGTCGGACCGGGGGGACGCCTGGGCATCTACGGATTCGGCGGCAGCGCGCACCTGACCGTGCAGGTTGCGCTTCACCTCGGCATGCGCGTGCACGTCCTGACTCGGGGCGAGCAGAACCGCCGGCTGGCGACGTCGCTCGGTGCCGACTCGGTGGGCGACGCGACCGGCATGCCGCCCGAACCGCTCGACGGCGCCATTCTGTTCGCGCCCGCGGGAGAGCTGGTGCCGGTGGCGCTGCGCGCGCTCGATGCGGGCGGGACGCTCGCCGTCGCCGGGATCTGGCTCTCGGACATCCCGCGCATCGACTACGACGCCGAGCTGTTTCACGAGCGCAAGCTGCGCAGCGTCACGGCCAACACGCGACGCGACGGCGAGGAGTTCCTGCAGCTTGCGCATCGTTTCGGCGTCCGGGCCACGACGGTCGCCTACTCGATGGACGACGCTCCGTCCGCGATGGCCGACCTCGCGCACGGCCGGTTCAGCGGTGCCGCCGTCCTGCACAACGACGCGTCATGACTGAGCCTCCCGCCGAGGGCCCCCACTTCGCTCCTCGCTCCGTACTGGCACCTCCAGCGCCCGGAGGCGCTGACGCTGCGGTACTCGCTGCGATGCTCGTGAAGGCCCTCGGCTCATGACGGTGCCGTCCGCCGAGCTGGACACGTTCCGGACGCCCGCGAGCGGACTGACGGCCGACCAGGTCGGGGAGCGGGTCGCCGCCGGGCGCACCAACGCCTTCGAGAGCCCGACCAGCCGCACGCCCCGCGAGATCGTCCGAGCCAACGTCTTCACGGTCTTCAACGGCCTGTTGCTGACGTTGCTGGTGATCATCCTCGCGACCGGGCAGTGGCAGAACGGCCTGTTCGGCGGCGTGATCGTGGCCAACTCAGCGATCGGCATCGTCCAGGAACTGCGCGCCAAGCGCACTCTCGACCGCCTCGCCATCCTGAACGCCCCGCGAGCACGGGTGGTGCGCGACGGGGCCGAAGCCGAGATCGAGGTCGCGGGCGTCGTCGCCGACGACCTGCTCGACCTGCGCACGGGCGACCAGGTGCCCGCGGACGGCGACGTACACGAGTCGACCGGCCTGGAGATCGACGAGTCGCTGCTGACCGGGGAGTCCGACCCGGTCGCCAAGTCGGTAGGCGACGACGTGCGGTCCGGCTCGATCGTGGTGGCAGGGCACGGGCGATTCCAGGCCACGGCGGTCGGCGCCGAGGCTTACGCGACCAAGCTCGCGGCCGAGGCGCGCCGCTTCACGGTGACCCGCTCGGAGCTGGTGGCAGGCACGAACCGATTGCTGCGGTGGATCTCGGTACTGCTGGTCGTCGTCGGCCCGATCCTGCTGTGGAGCCAGTTCCGCAGCAAGGACAACGAAGGCTGGCAGGACGCGGTGACAGGTACCGTCGCCGCGCTGGTGGGCATGGTGCCCGAGGGTCTGGTGCTGCTGACCAGCCTGGCGTTCATGCTGGCGACGGTCAGCCTGGCCCGCCGCCAGACCCTGGTCCAGGAACTGCCCGCGGTCGAGGGGCTGGCCCGGGTGGATGTCGTCTGCCTGGACAAGACCGGCACGCTCACGCACGGCGACGTCGTGTTCGACCACGTCGTGCCGCTCGGCGCGGCTGAGGACGATGTCGGCGAGGCGCTCGGGCTGGTTTCGCGCACCGGCGACGCCAACGCGACGGCGTCCGCGGTGGCGGCGGCGTTCCCGGAGAGCACGTGGCGCGCGTCCGGGGGCGTGCCGTTCTCCTCGGCCCGCAAGTGGTCGGCCGTCGTCGCCGACGGGCGCGGTACCTGGGTGTTCGGCGCGCCGGAGATGATCCTCGCCCGGCCGAGCGGCGACGCCCAGCGGCAGGCCCGCGAGCAGGCCGACACCCTCGCTGCCGAGGGCAGGCGGGTGCTGTTGCTCGCCCGCACGGACGGGGAGATAGCCGGGGAGGCTGAGCTACCGGCGGAGCTCACCCCGGCCGCCCTCGTCGTGCTTGCCGAGCGGGTGCGCGCGGACGCCGCCCAGACGCTGCGCTTCTTCACCGAGCAGGGCGTGGCGCTGAAGGTGATCTCCGGCGACAACCCGCGCACGGTCGGTGCGGTCGCTGCATCCGTCGGCGTGCCCGGCGTGCGGGGTGCCAACGATGCCGTCGACGCTCGCGGGTTACCCGACGAGGTCGACGCGCTCGCCGATGTCCTCGAATCCCACAGCGTATTCGGCCGCGTGACGCCACATCAGAAGCGTGCGGTCGTGGCTGCCTTGCAGCGGCGCGGCCATGTCGTGGCGATGACCGGCGACGGCGTCAACGACGCGCTCGCCCTCAAGGACGCCGACATCGGCGTGGCGATGGGCAACGGCTCGCCCGCCACCCGCGCCGTTGCGCAACTCGTCTTGCTGGACGGCAAGTTCGCCCACCTGCCCGACGTGGTCGCCGAGGGGCGCCGGGTCATCGCCAACATCGAGCGCGCATCGAACCTGTTCCTGGTGAAGAACATCTACTCGCTGGTGCTCGCCCTGATCACCGCTGTGACGCTCGGGGCCTACCCGCTGGCGCCGATCCAGCTCACGCTGATCTCGGCGATCACCATCGGGGTGCCCGGGTTCGTCCTCGCGCTGGGGCCGAACCGCCGTCGATACGTGCCAGGTTTCCTCTTCCGCGTGCTGCGCTTCGCGATACCGACCGGGCTGGTCACCGGAGTGGCCGCCTATGTCGGGTACCGGGCGACGCGGCTGATCGAGTCCGACGCGACCGTGGCCGAGGGGCGCACCACGGCCACACTCATCGTGCTGATCGTTTCGCTGTGGACGCTGCTCGTGCTGGCCCGCCCGCTCGCCGGCTGGAAGCTGGCCCTCGTCGCTGCCATGGCGGGCGCCGTCGCGCTGGTCGTGGCGATACCGCCATTGGCGCACGGGGTGTTCCTGCTCGACGTCACGCCGCTTCGCCTGCTCGTCGCTGCCGTGATCGGGGCAGGAGGCGCCGTCCTGGTGGAACTGTCCTACCGGGCCGTGGCGCTGGCCGTAAGACTGGCCGGCAACAACAGCCGGAGTTGATCACTGAGCGGCGTCGGCGCGTCGCCGTGCGCACGCGCGGGTGATCAACTTGTCCGAGCCGGGACTTGAGTCCTGGACGGAAAGGATCTCTGCGCCTATCGGCGGCGCACCTGCCGCGGGCAGGGTGACTGGCATGCACGATGACGGGGGCGTCGAACCGGCCGATACATCAGTCGGCTCATCGGCCACGCAGTCACTCATCGAGGTGACCGACGATCTGCATGCACCGGTGGCCGCCGGCGAGCGGGCCTGCTGTTGCCCGTCCAAGCCCGTCGTGCGCGTGGTACTTCCCGCGACGGCGCAGCGCGACCACCCCGTCGACCTGCTGTTCTGCGCCCACCACTATCGGGTGTCCGGCGTGCAGCTGGCGCGCAACGGAGCCCACGTCTTCGACTCCTCCGGCGCCCTGATGGTCTCCGGCAACTTCATCATCGCCGTCGACCGCTTGGCCCGTTGATCCAGCCGGCTCGGACCGAAGGTCTCTACCGCGTTCCCCTGCAGCGCAGCAGGGTTGAGCCATGGGGCGACCTCGGGAGTCGACATGTCCGATTACACGTCCGATCACGAGAAGCACAGCGCGAGCCGTGACGCCGCGCCGGCGGCGATCACGCACATGGGCCCGGCCGCGGAGCGGTACAACTCAGCACTCGAGCGCTACCTGAAGGCCGTCGCAAGCGCTGACGAGCACGCCTTACACGCGAATACCGCTGTGCGCGGCGAGCTCTACTGGAACATCGAGAACAACCTGGTGAGCGACGTGATGACCCACGCGGTCGTCGCGGTGTTGGCGGACACTCCGTTCAAGGAAGTCGTGGATACGCTGGCCAGAAACCGCATCAGCGCGGTCCCGGTCGTCAACGCGGAGCACCGGGTGATGGGCATCGTGTCCGAGTCGGACCTGCTCGCAAAGGTCGTGACCGGTGGTGATCCCCGCGTGCGCGTCAAGGGCGGGCGCTCGACCAGGGCGTACGTACGGCGCAAGTCACACGCCGAGACCGCCGCCGAGCTGATGAGCTCGCCGGCCGTGACGGTCCGCCCGGACGTGTCGATCGTGCACGCCGCGCGAACGGCTGCGCTCGAGCACGTGCGGCGGCTTCCGGTCGTCGACGCCTCGGGTGTGCTGGTCGGCATCGTGACCCGGTCGGACCTGCTGCGCGTCTTCCGCCGCGGTGACGAGGAGATCCGGGCGCACCTGGTCGACGACGTGCTCGCCCGTCAGTTCTGCCTCGATGTGTCCGCCGTACGGCTCTCGGTACACGACGGCATCGTGACGCTGAGCGGCGAGGTCGAGCGTCGGATGCTCATCGCACCGCTCCTGGACGCCGTCCGGGCGACTGCAGGGGTGGTCGGCGTGCACGACGAGCTCTGTTACCGCATCGACGACACGATCCTGCCTGCGCCGAGGACCTCGCTCTACTAACGGCGCCGTGCGGCGCCGTGTCAAGCAGTTCCGGAAGGTCGTGTTCTCATGACGTCGGTCACGATGACACAGCCTGGCGTGAGCCGGGCCTTCGAGGTCTTCGGTAGCCAGGCCCCGGCCCACGCCCGGGCATGGATGGATCTCGCCCGCGCGCTCGACGCCGCGTGCGCCCTGGATGCCAAGACCGGGGATCTCGCCTACTTGGCGGTACTGGCCGCGCTGCGGATCGATAGCGGGCTCCCGTTCCACGCTCGGCTGGCTCGCGAGCACGGGGCCAGCCGCGAGGAGATCGTCAGCGCGATACTGCTCGGCCTGCCGGCAGCCGGGCACGGCGTGATCGCCTGCCTGCCCGCGGCGCTCGATGCATACGACTCGCCTGCGTAGGGTCCCGAGCGGGTCCTGAAACGGGACCACCGCGACCCACCGGGCGGCCTACGTCCTCACGAGCGATCATCTGCTGCCGATCTTGGACTCGATGGACGCTCTGGTTTGCGAGGCCGCGCGCTTGATCGAGTCTGCTCAGACCGGTCAGGCCGATGTGGTGCGCCGCACGGTCGAGGCGCGTCTCGTCGAGCTGTCCGGAAGTATCGAAGCGGGTCCCTCCGCGCTGCATTTCGCCCGGGTGGTCGCTTTACGGGCCACCGGTGACCATCGCGCCGCGCTCGCCGCCTGCAACCTGATGCTCGCTGCCGCCGAGCGCGAGGGCGACAACGGCTGGCGCTCCACCGCACTGTCGATGCGCGCCGAACAGCGCATCGCGGTCGGTGACGGCGACCTGGGCGAGCACGACACCGAGGCGGCGCTGCGTGACCTCGTCGCCGCGGAAGGCGCGCTGGACGCAGGCGTCGAGGACGTGGTCGTGCGGACCAACGCGCATGTCGGCATCGGCATCGGGTACGTGACGATGCGGCTGTACGAGCTGGCCGAGCCGCACCACCAGGCGGCCTACGAGTTGAGCTGCCAGAACGGCAGCCTCACCAACGGCAACGCGGCCATGTGGCAATGCAACCTCGCCGAGTTGCATCTGCAGTGGGCGCTCGAGCTGTACCGCGTCGGCAAGGTCGCCGACGCGGAGAAGCATTGCCTGACCGCCGAGCCGTACGCGCTGCAGGCGATGCACGACGCCGACGGCTCCGACGCCGCGCACTGGCGCGACGTGGCGGGCCTGTTCCTCGGATGCGCATGGGGCCGACGGATCGGATCCGGCGGGCGCCGCCGAGCAGATCGGCCGCTACGCAGACCGGATGCTGGCCCGCGACTGCATGGCGGACTGGCTGTTCGCCGCACCGTTCCTCGCTGTCGCCTTGTCCCGCAGCGGGCGCCGGGACGAGGCGCTGGCCGTCGCCGAGCGGGCGGTTGCCGAACTCTCGACGAGCGGTGACTGGCTCAAGAAGGCAGCTGTGACCCACACGCATGCGATGCTGCTGGCCCAGACCGGCCCGCCGCAGATGCGGGCGGTGCTGCGCTACGGCGACGTCCTCGCCGGCGCGCTGTGGCAGCAGCGGATGAGCACGCTGCACACGGCCGAGACGATGCGCTCCTACGAGCGGCTGCGCGCAGAGCATGAGCAGATGAGCCGGTCGGCCGAGATCGACTCGCTGACGAACGTGGCGAACCGCCGGCGCTTCGACCGGGAGCTCGCCAGGCAGGCAGGGACCGACCCGGACACCTGCATCTCGGTGCTGCTGATCGACGTCGACAGGCTCAAGGCGCTCAACGACACGCTCGGCCACGCGACCGGTGACGCGACTCTGCGAGCGGTCGCCGGGGCACTGGCCGGCGAGGTCCGTGACGACGACGTGCTCGCACGCCTCGGCGGGGACGAGTTCTGCGCACTGCTCGTCAGGAGCGGCATCGACGGCGCGACCGGGGTTGCCGAGCGGATGGTCGAGGCGGTGCGCGATCTCCACATGGCGGTCACGGTGAGCATCGGAGTGGCAGCCGGCCCCAGTCGCAGGGTCGAGGAAACTCTGCGCCGCGCCGACGCAGCGATGTACGTGGCCAAGCGCGCCGGCGGCGACCGGATGCAGTCCGCTACCTGACCGACCCACCCGAGCAGATCAGCGTGTGTCGCTCCCGTGCGCGCTGCCGGCGCGCTGCACCGCGGAGCGTCCGGCCTCGAGCCTCGCGACCGGTACCCGGAAGGGCGAGCAGGAGACGTAGTCCAGGCCGACCTCGTCGAAGAAGTGGATCGAGTCCGGGTCCCCGCCGTGTTCGCCGCACACGCCGACAGTCAGCAGCGGATTGGCGCGAGTGCCCTCGTCGACAGCGATGCGGATCAACCGGCCGACGCCGGTGCGGTCGATCGTCTCGAACGGCGAGGCGTCGAACACACGGGCCTTGAAGTACGCCGGGAAGAACGCCCCTTCGACGTCGTCGCGGCTCAGCCCCCACGTCGTCTGGGTCAGGTCGTTGGTGCCGAAGGAGAAGAAGTCGGCACTCGCTCCGATGGATCCGGCCGTCAGGGCCGCACGCGGCAGCTCGATCATGGTGCCGATGCGAACCGCCAGGTCTTCACCGGACTCGCTTGCGACCTGGGCGATGACCGCTGCAAGTTCGCGACGGGTGATCTCGAACTCGGTCACCGTGGCGACGAGCGGCACCATGATCTCCGGGCGCACGACGTGCCCTCGCCGGCGGGCTTCGACCGCGGCCTCAGCGACGGCGCGTGTCTGCAGCGCGAACAGGCCGGGGACGACGAAACCTAGCCGCACGCCGCGCAGCCCCATCATCGGATTGACCTCGTGCAGTCGGTCCAGCGCAGCGAGCAGCTTGACGTCGCGGTCATCGGGCGCGAGACCGGCGGCCTTGGCCGCCGAGATCCGGGCGGTCACTTCGGCGTCGTCGGAAAGGAACTCGTGCAACGGCGGGTCGAGGAGACGGATCGTGACCGGCAGGCCGTCCATCGCCTCGAAGACGCCGATGAAGTCGGCTCGTTGCAGGGGAAGGAGTGCTGCCAGCGCCGCGGTGCGCTCGGGCACCGTGTCGGCCAGGACGAGTCGCTCGACCAACGCCCGGCGCTCGCCGAGGAACATGTGCTCGGTCCGGCACAAGCCGATGCCCTGCGCGCCGTATCTGCGCGCACGTGCGGCGTCTTCGGGCGTGTCGGCGTTCGCCAGGACACCGAGCCTGCGCCGCTCGTCGGCATGCTGAAGCAGGCGATGCACAGCGCGAATCAGATCACTGGTGTCGGGGCCGTCCGGTTCGAGTGCGCCATTGAAGTAGTCCACGATCGGCGGCTGTTGAAGGGGAATCTTGCCCGCGAACACTGCGCCCGATGTTCCGTCGATCGAGATCTGGCCGCCCTCTTCGATCACGGTGGCGCCGGCGACCAGGCGGGGGCCGTCCTCGTCGATGACCAGTTCCTCCGCTCCGCACACACAGGGCTTGCCCATGCCGCGCGCGACAACGGCCGCATGCGCGGTCTTGCCGCCTCGTGTCGTGAGCACGCCCACCGCCGCGACGATCCCGGCCAGGTCGTCCGGTGTCGTTTCGTGCCGGACCAAGATGACCGCTTCACCGGACTCGGCTCGGCGCACCGCGGTGGCGGAGTCGAACACGACCGCGCCGACGGCCGCGCCGGGAGACGCGTTGATGCCGGTCGTCAGCCGAGGGGTGTCCGAACCCGCGCTGAACTGCGGGAACATCAGCTGGCTGAGATCGTGCCCGCTGACGCGGCGCAGCGCCTCGTCGAGGTCGATGACTCCCTCGTCCACGAGCTGGCAGGCGATGCGGAAAGCCGCCGCGGGGGTGCGCTTGCCGACCCGGGTCTGCAGCATCCAGAGCTTGCCTCGCTCGATGGTGAACTCGATGTCGCACAGATCGCGGTAGTGCCTTTCGAGAATGTCGGCGTTGTGCAGGAGTTGCCGGTAGGACGCAGGGTCGAGGCGTTCGAGCTCGGAGATCGGGAAGGCGTTGCGGCTGCCCGAGACGACGTCCTCGCCCTGGGCGTCTGGAAGGTAGTCGCCGTACAGGCCGCGCTGCCCTGAGCCGGGGTCGCGAGTAAACGCGACGCCGGTTCCGGAGTCAGCGCCCTTGTTGCCGAACACCATGGCCATGACGTTCACGGCAGTACCGAGGTCGTCCGAGATCCCCTCCCGCCGCCGGTAGAGCGCTGCGCGCTCGGTGTGCCAGGAGTCGAAGACCGCGCGAATGGCCATGTCGAGCTGCTCTCGCGGGTCCTGCGGGAACTCCCGGCCGGTGGCCTCGCGGATCACCTGCTTGAAGGCGGCGACCAGGTCGCGAAGTTCGCCGACTGGCAATTGAGCGCCAGCGCGTTTCGTTGCCGCAGCGAGCAGACCGGCGAAGCGATCGTTGTCGATGCCCAACACGGTGCGGCCGAACATCTGGATGAGGCGACGGTACGAGTCAAGCGCGAAGCGCTCGTTGCCGACCTGTGCGGCGAGACCCTGGACCGACTGGTCGTTGAGACCTATGTCGAGCACCGTCTCCATCATCCCGGGCATCGAGAACCGCGCACCTGAGCGCACCGACACCAACAGCGGGTCGTCCGGCTGTCCCAAACCCCGCCCTGCGGTTCGCTCGAGTACCGCAAGGTGTGCGTCGATCTCGGCGGCGAGTTCCGCGGGCACGGTACCGACGCGCAGGTAGTGCCGGCACGCCTCCGTGGTGATGGTGAACCCTGGCGGCACGGGCAGGCCCAACCGTCCCATCTCGGCCAGTCCGGCGCCCTTGCCGCCGAGCAAGTCGACCAGTTCTCGGCCGCCTTCGGCGAAGTCGTAAACGAACTTCAGAGCCGTCGTGCGCACAGGTGTCGTCATATACCCACCTTCGCCGCGCATCGACGCCGGCACTTCGGGCCAAGGTCGTCACTCGGGAAGGACGAAGGTCACGACTCGGCGACACAGTTGCCCGCGGCGAGCAAGACCTGAGTTTCGGTCCCGCCTGCGTCGGGGAGTTCGATCCTGATCCGCAGCCCGCAAGGCTGCACCAGGCTGGCGGCGACCTGGCCCCCGTGCGCCTCGACGATCGCGGCGACGATGGCCAGCCCCAGGCCGCTGCTGCGCTGCGTCGCCGGCGTCGCCCGGTAGAAGCGGTCGAACAAGTGCGGCAGCGCCGCTGCGGGAACGCCGGGGCCGGTGTCGCACACGTCCAGGACGTGGCGGCCCGGGGCATGCCTGATCGCGACGGTGACCTGCGCCGACGGGCCCGCATGGACGCGCACGTTGGCGAGCAGGTTGCTGATCATCATGGCGATCTGAGCGCTGTCCCCGTCGACCCATGCCGGCCGCTCGCCGGTGCACGCGGCAATGCGACGTCCCGGCTCGACGGCCTGCGCGTCGGTCGCGGCCTCGTGCACGATCGCGGCGAGGTCGATCCGGCGATGGGTCGGCGCGGGATACGCGTCGAATCGGGCGAGGGTCAGCAACTCGTCGACGAGCTCGCTCATGCGCCCTGCCTCGCCGGAGATGCGGCGCACCGCCTCGGACACGGCCGCGGAGTCCTCGAGCGCACCCTGCTCGTAGAGCTCGGCGTAGGCGCGCACGGTGGTCAGCGGCGTGCGCAGTTCGTGGCTGGCGTCGGCCATGAACTGCCGGGTCCGCTCCTGCGCGGCGTCGCGCTCGCGCACGGATTGCTCGATGCGGTCGAGCATCGAGTTCAGCGCGGTCGAAAGCCGCCCGATCTCGCTGGTGGCCTCGACGACGTCCATGCGGGTGGACATGTCCCCACCCGTGACGGTCTCGGCCCGGTCGGCGATGCGCTCCAGCGGCCGCAGTCCGCGCCGCGTCAACGCCCACCCCGCGGCGGCGAGGACCACGAACGCCGCGACCGTGCCGACGACCAGGTCCAGGGTGATATGCCCGACGGTCCGGTCGTACTCGTCCAGCGAGACCCCGACCACGAGGTGGGTCTGCGGCTGGCCGGACACTACGGTGACGACGATCCGGTACGGCGCGCCACCGGACGTCGCCGGTGCGGTGCGAGGGTTCGTGGACGCAGTGGTCAGGTCGGCGGGCAGCCGTGGCGGGTCTGGGCTCGTGATCGGGTCCATGAGCAGCGGCCGCAGCTTGCCGTCCCGCCCGGCCAGCCCGACGTAGTAACGCCCGGGCGTGAGGCTGGACTGCAGGGACCCGTCCGCCGCGGCGTCCGCGATGCGGGTCTCCGCAACACGGTGCGCCCGCGCCAGCGAGTTGTCGATGCGTTGCAGGAGGAACGAGCGGATGGCGGTCAGCGTGGCGACATCGACGGCGGCCAGCACGGCAACGGACGTGCCGAGCAGCGCGGCGAGCAGGCGCACCCGCAGCGATCGCCGGTGATCTCGGACGATCCGCAGCCGGTGCCGGACAACCGACCGGAGCCGGGACACAGTGGCGTTCACCCGCTGCGCAGGGAGTAACCGAATCCGCGTTGCGTGTGGATCAGCGGCTCCCCCAGCGCGTCCAGCTTGCGCCGCAGGTAGCTCACGTACGTGGCGACAACCGTGTCGTTGCCCGCAAAGTCGTACTGCCACACCTGGTCGAGGATCTGGCGCCGGCTCACGACGCGTCCGGCGTTGAGCATCAGGTA
>DASXRA010000038.1:0-15964 GCA_036506855.1 Jatrophihabitantaceae bacterium | reverse complement strand
CACAAGGGACGCAGCGCGTACAGCCACCTGCTCTGCCTGGCCCAGACCCAGCACCTGCCACGGCGCCGGGTGGACGAGGTGATCGACCTGGTCGGGCTGCGCGGCGTCCGGAACAAGCGGGCCGGCGGCTTCTCGCTCGGCATGGCCCAGCGGCTGGGCATCGCGGCCGCGCTGCTCGGCGACCCGGCGGTGCTGCTGCTGGACGAGCCGGTCAACGGTCTCGACCCAGAGGGCATCGTCTGGATCCGCACGCTGATGAAGCACCTTGCCGGCGAGGGGCGCACGGTCTTCGTGTCGAGCCACCTGATGAACGAGATGGCCGTGACCGCCGACCACCTGATCGTGATCGGACGCGGCCGGCTGATCGCCGACTGCCCGACCGAGGAATTCGTCACGCGCGGCGCCAAGCAGTCGGTACGCGTCAGCTCGCCCGACGCGCGCACGCTGGCCGGTCTGCTCGCGGCGCACGGCGCCGAGGTCGAGCCGGACGGCGTCGGCGTGCTCGTCGTAGCAGGCATGCCCGCTCCTCGCATTGCCGAACTGGCCGCGCAACAGGGCCTCGTGCTCTACGAGCTGACCCCCCAACGCGCCTCGCTCGAGGACGCGTTCATGGCGCTGACCCACGGCAGCGTCGAGTTCGACGGAGCCGATCGATGACCACCACCGCCGTACGCTTTCAGGACATTGCCCTCAGCGAGTGGACGAAGATCCGCTCGCTGCGCTCGACGGCGTGGTCGTTCGCGGCCCTCATCGTCGTGTCGGTCGGGTTCAGCATCCTGGCCACGTCCATCTTCACCGCCAACTGGGACCACCTGAGCTCCGACGACCGGGTGAACATGACCGAGGACCCGATCGGGCTGATCCTGCAGCCGGGCGCCGCCTGGGGGCAGATCGCGATGTGCGTGCTGGGCGTCCTGCTCTTCGCTGGCGAGTACTCCACCGGCATGATCCGCGCGACCATGCTCGCCGTACCCCGGCGTACGCCCGTGCTCGCTGCCAAGTTCGCCGTGCTCGCGGCGGTGACGTTCGTCGTGGCCGAGATCGTCGCGTTCGGCTCGTTCTTCGTCGGCCGGGCGATCATGTGCAGCCACGTGTCGGTGTCGCTGGGCGATCCGGATGTGCTGCGGGCGATCCTCGGCTACGGGCTGTACCTGGCCCTCGTCGGCGTGCTCGCCCTGTCGATCGGCGCCATCGTCCGGCACGTCGCCGGCGCGATCGTGCTCATGATCGCGCTGACCCTCGTGCTGCCGACCGTGCTGAGCGGGCTGCCCGGCAGGCTCGGCCGGTACCTGAGCACGTACATGCCCAGCCCGCAGGCCGGCCTGCAGGTCATGTCCACCGGACGAGGCGGCGACGCGGTCGTCTCGCCATGGCAGGGATTCGGCGTCGGCTGCGGATGGACCGCACTGGCCGTCCTGCTCGCAGTCGCCCTGCTCAAGCGGCGCGATGTCTGAACTCTGGCAGGCTGAATCCACCATGACCGACACGACCCCGACGGCCTGGCGCGTGTTTCTCCGCGCGCCGGTCTCGGGGTGGACGTGGCGCGGCCTCGCCTACCTGATCGTGTGTGCCCCGCTCGCATTCGCCGGCTTCTGGGCTGTGGGCATCTGCCTCATGTTCGGCGCCCTTTTCGCGATCACGTTCCTCGGGCTGCCGCTGATCGCGGTCACCGTCCTGGGCGGGCGGCGGCTCGGGCAGCTGCAGCGCACACTTGGCCGCTCAATGGTCGGCGCCCGCGTCGACGACCCGCCGCCTTTCCGGCGACGGCCCGGGCTGTTCGGCTGGCTCGGCTCGGCGCTGAAGGACGCGACTGGCTGGCGGGGGCTCGCCTATCTGGTCGTCAAGGGCCCGGTGGCGATGGTCGGTGCGTTCGGCGCGGGCCTGCTCTGGATCGAGTCGATCCTGCTGCTGACCTATCCCGTGTGGTGGTCGATCTTCGACGTGACCAACAAGGACTCGCACGGCGTGAAGCACCACTCGGAGGTCCAGTTCGGCAACTTCTATTTCGACACCTGGCCGAAAGCCGTGCTCCTGTCGGCGGTCGGGCTCGTCGCGGTCTTCCTCGCGCCGTGGCCGATCCGTGGCCTGGTCGCGCTCGACGGCGTGCTGATGCGCTGGCTGCTCGGCCCGACGCAATCCGATCAGCGCGTGCACGAGTTGGAGCGGACGCGCGCGCATGCCGTCGACGACTCCGCCGCGGCGCTGCGGCGCATCGAGCGCGACCTGCACGACGGGACGCAGGCTCGGCTGATCGCCCTGGCCATGAACCTCGGCCAGGCCAAGGAAACGCTCGACGCTGCCGGTGATTCTTCGCGCGTACGCGAGCTGGTCGGCGGCGCGCACGAGAGCGCCAAGGACGCGATCGCCGAGCTGCGCGACCTGGTCCGGGGCATCCACCCGCCGGTGCTCGACCAGGGCCTCGACGCCGCGCTGGCCACCCTGGCCGCGCGCAGCACGGTGCCCGTCGACGTGCAGGTGCGCGTCCCGGTGCGCCCGTCGCCCGCGATCGAGACGATCGCGTACTTCTGCGTGGCTGAGCTGCTGACCAACGTCGCAAGACACAGCGGCGCCACCCGCGCAACGCTGGACGTGCGCGAGCGCCACGACACGCTTCGCCTGCAGGTTCGCGACGACGGCGGCGGCGGTGCCCGGATCGGCGCGGGTACCGGGCTGACCGGACTGGCCGAGCGCGTCCGTACGGTCGACGGCCGGCTGAGCGTCGACAGCCCGGACGGCGGCCCGACGACGGTCACCGTCGAGCTGCCGGTGGCGAGCTGACGTGCGCGTCGTCATCGCCGAGGACGCCGCGATCCTGCGCGATGGGCTCGTCCAGCTGCTCACCGACCGCGGGCACGACGTCGTCGCCGCCGTGTCCGACGGCGATGCCCTGCGCGCCGCGGTAGCCGAGCACGACCCCGACGTCGCGGTCGTCGACATCCGGATGCCGCCGAGCTTCACCGACGAAGGGCTGCGCGCGGCCATCGCGATCCGGCACGAGCGGCCCGCGGTCGGCGTGCTGGTTTTCTCGCAATGGGTCGAGACGCGCTACGCGGCCGAGTTGCTGGCAGGCTCCTCGTCCGGGGTCGGGTACCTGCTCAAGGATCGGGTGGCCGACGTCAGCGAGTTCGTCGAGGCCCTGACCCGGGTGGCCGCTGGCGGTACCGCGCTCGACCCCGAGGTCGTGCGCCAGCTGCTCGGCGCGAGCCGCCGCCGCGACGCCATCGCGACGCTCACTCCGCGCGAACGGGAGGTGCTCGGGCTGATGGCAGAGGGCCGCACGAACGGCGCCATCGCGCGGCAGCTCGTCGTGAGCGACCGCGCCGTCGAGAAGCACGTCGCGAACATCTTCACCAAGCTCGACCTGCCGCCGTCGGGCGAGGACCACCGCCGCGTGCTCGCCGTTCTGCGCTATCTCGACTGACCTTCGACCGCTGGAATTACGCACGCGCGGCGATTACATTATTACGCATGCCTGGCGGGTTGGATGTCGTGGTTCGAATCGGCACTGCCGAACGCGAAAGGGCGGCCGCCGACCTGGGCGAGCACTTCAGCGCCGGACGGCTGACCGAGGAGGAGTTCGGCGACCGGGTCCGGCTCGCCTACCAGGCCCGTACCGGCGCCGACCTCGCGCCGCTGTTCGCGGACCTGCCCGACCTGCGGCCGGGCCGGCCACCATCGCACCGCCGCGACCTGCGCCCGCTGTTGATCTTGCTCATGGTCGCGGCCTGCGTCGCGTGGGTGGTGTTCCTGCGCGTGCCGCCGTTCTTCCTGTTCCCACTGATGTGGATCTTCTTCGCGCGGCGACGGTTCACGCCGCACCGTTACTGACCGCTCAGCGCACCTGGCCGTCGCCGGTGACGATCCACTTCGTCGTGGTCAGCTCGGCCAGCCCCATCGGTCCGCGTGCGTGCATCTTCTGCGTCGAGATGCCGATCTCGGCGCCGAAGCCGAACTCAGCCCCGTCGGTGAACCGGGTGGACGCGTTCACCATCACCGCCGCGGAGTCGACGCGTGCGACGAAGCGCCGTGCCGTATCGAGGTTGCGGGTGACGATCGCCTCGGTATGCCCGGACGACCAGCGACGGATGTGCGCGATCGCCTCGTCGGCGTCGGCGACGACCCGGGCGGCGATGTCGAGCGAGAGGTACTCGGCGGCCCAGTCGTCGTCGGTCGCGGGCACTACGCCCGGCGCGCTGAACGCTGTGTCGCCGTGCACCGTAACTCCCTTGTGCTGCAAGGCATTCACGATCCGCGGCACGAACTCGGCGGCGACGTCTCGGTGCACGAGCAGCGTCTCGGCGGCGTTGCACACGCTCGGCCGCGACACCTTGGCGTTGACGACGATGCGCTCGGCCATGTCGAGGTCGGCGTCGGCGTCCACATAGATGTGGACGTTGCCGACGCCCGTCTCGATCACGGGCACCGTCGAGTTCTCGACGACGTAGCTGATCAGCCCGGCGCCACCGCGCGGGATCACGAGGTCGACCAGACCGCGGGCGCGCAGCAGGTGGCCCACGCTCTCCCGGTCGGTGCCCGGCACGAGCTGGACCGCGTCGCGCGGCAGGCCCGCCTTCTCGGCGGCGGCAGCCAGCACGTCGACGAGCACGGTGTTGGACCGGTACGCGGACGCCGAGCCGCGCAGCAACGCGGCATTGCCGCTCTTGACGGCAAGACCCGCGGCGTCGACCGTCACGTTCGGCCGCGCCTCGTACACGATCGCGACGACGCCGATCGGCACCCGGATCTGGCGGATCTCCAGCCCGTTCGGCCGGGTGTAGCCTCGCACGACCTCGCCGACCGGATCGGGCAGCGCGGCGATGTCGCGCAGGCCGTCGGCCATCGCGGCCACCCGGGCGGCGTCGAGCGAGAGCCGGTCGAGCAGCGCCTCGGACGTCCCGTCCTCGCGCCCGGCGGCGACGTCGCGCGCGTTCGCCTCGAGGATGGCGTCGGTTGCGTCGGCGACGGCGTCAGCCATTGCATGCAGGCCGGCGTCCTTCTGTGCACGCGTCAACGGCGCCAGCTCGGCGGCGGCGTCACCGGCTCGCGTCGCGACGGCGCGTACGTCTTGCTCGGACATGGCGTCCAGCGTACGGCCGGGGAAAGCCCGTGTGGTTTCGTGACCACATGGGCCACCCGTACGTGCACGGCTACCACCCGCGGGAGAACGAGCGCCTGCACGATCAGGCGGGCACGCTGGTCGAGCTGCTGCACTCCGACACCCGATACCGCGCTGGGAGCGTCGTCCTCGAAGTGGGCTGCGGCGTCGGCGCGCAGACGCTCACCTTGGCCCGGCAGAGCCCCGGTGCACGATTCGTTTCGGTCGACATCTCCGCGGACTCGCTCGCCGAAGCTGAGCGCAGGGCCGACCTCGCGGGGCTGACCAACGTCGAGTTCCGGCAGGCGGACGTCTTCGCCCTGCCCTTCGCCGACGGGTCGTTCGACCACGTCTTCGTCTGTTTCGTCCTGGAACACCTGACCAGGCCGGTCGAGGCGTTGACGATTGTTCGACGGTTGCTGCGGCCCGGCGGCACCATCACGGTGATCGAGGGCGACCACGGATCGACCTACTTTCATCCCGAGAGCGCCGCGGCCCAGAAGGCGATCGACTGCCTTATCCAGCTACAACGGATCGCGGGTGGCAACGCGCTCATCGGCCGGCAGGTCTATCCGCTCTTGCGGGAGGCAGGCTTTGACGCGGTCCGCATCTCGCCCCGCATGGTGTATGTCGACGCGAGCCGGCCCGATCTCGTCGACGGCTTCATCAGGAAGACGTTCACCGCGATGATCGAGGGCGTCCGCGGACCCGCCGCCGCTGCCGGCCTGATCGAGCCCGACGCGTTCGAGGCGGGCGTGCGAGACCTGCACCGGACGACCGAGCCCGACGGCGTGTTCTGCTACACGTTCTTCAAGGGCGTGGCTGAGGCGACGTGACCGGCCGATTCAGGTGAGATCGTCGTCGACGAGGTTCGCGTAGCCGGTCTGGCCGCTCCGGTTCGGGTGGTAGGACTCCATGGTCGGGTTGGACAGTCCGTTGATCCACTCGACGTCGTCACACACCGCGTGCCCGACGAACGCCGACTCGGGGTTCACGAACGCGAAGCCGTGCGCCGAGGCGCGACCGGCGAGCGTGCTGTCCATCAGGTCGGCGGTCTGGTTCAGCAGCGACTCGTCAGTCGGGCTGAACCATGTCGCGGCGTTACAGTCCTCGCCGTTGAACAGGCGCGGGTAGCCCACGACGACGACCTTGGCCGTCGTCGCCCGCGACCGGATCGCGTTGTACAGCGAGTCGAGCCGGCCGGGCAGCGTGTTGCGGATGATGCTCTGCGCGTTGGACACCGCCGACGAGCAGTTGCCCAGCCAGGACGGCTCGGCGCACGTGGTGATCACCGACGAGAACCCGGCGTCGTTGCCGCCGACCTGGACGGTGACCCACCTCGTGCCGCTGCTCAGCCCGCCGAGCTGACCGCTCTGCACCGACGAGGTCGTCGCGCCGCTACACGCCGAGAACGTCAGCGTCGCGCCGATCCGGGCAGCGTCGGTGACCGCGTAGGCGTAGGGAGACCGGTAACACGATCCGCTGTCGCTGTAATAAGTACGGCTTCCGACGCCGGACGCGTAGGAGTCGCCGAGCGCCACATACTGCCCGCTCGCGGCAGCCGGAGCGGCGAGCGCCACCGTCGCGACGGCGGCGGCGAGGACTGCGATGCCTGCTTTGATGAGCCGGTTGCGCCCCATGGACTGCCCCTTCTCGAAGCCAGCTGGAGTCCCCGTGGCACGACTATGGCTGGATCTTGCACAGAAGGGAAGAGCGTTACAGAAGCACCAGGTCGTCCCGATGCACGACTTCACGGCGGAACTGCTCAGGAAGGTCGCCGGTGCGGCGGCCGAGCAGGCCGGGCAGGTCGGCCGAGTCGTAGCTGACCAGGCCGCGCCCGACGACGGTGCCGTCGATCGCGACGAGCTCGACCGGGTCGCCCGACTCGAAGTCGCCGCTCACCCCGGTGATGCCCGCCGGAAGCAGGGACGCCCGCCGCGCGACCACTGCGGCAACGGCGCCCTCGTCGAGCACGAGCCGGCCACGCGGACGCGTCGCGTGGCGCAGCCAGAACAGGCGCGAGGCCGTGCGGTCGCCGGACGGGTGGAACACGGTGCCCACGGTCCCGGCCAGCGCGCCCGCCACCGACGACGCGGCCGCGAGGATGACCGGGATACCCGCGCCGGTCGCGATGGTTGCGGCCTCGATCTTGGTGGACATTCCCCCGGTGCCGACGTCGCTGCCCGTCGCGCGCACGCGAACCGCCGCGAGATCTTCAAGCGTGCGGACCTCGTCGATGAACCGCGACTCGGGCCGCCGTGGCGCGGCGCTGTAGAGGCCGTCGACGTCGGACAGCAGTACGAGCGCGTCGGCGCTGACCAGGTGCGCCACCAGCGCGGCAAGCCGGTCGTTGTCGCCGAAGCGGATCTCGTGAGTCGCGACCGTGTCGTTCTCGTTCACGATCGGGATGACGCCGAGACTCAGCAGCCGCTCGAGTGTCCGGTTGGCGTTTCGGTAGTGACCTCGCCGGTGCAGGTCGTCGGCGGTCAGCAGCACCTGGCCGACCGTCAGGTCGTAGCGCGCGAACGACGCGGCGTAGCGCTCGACGAGCAGCAACTGACCGACGCTCGCCGCGGCTTGCTGCGTAGCCAGGTCACGAGGCCGGGCGCGCAGGCCGAGCGGCCCGATGCCGGCGGCGATCGCGCCGGACGACACGAGCACGACCTGCTGGCCGGCCGCCTGGCGAGCGGCAAGGGCGTCGACGAGCGCGTCGAGCCGGCCGGCGTCGAGGCGTCCACGCGAGGTCAGCGACGACGAGCCGACCTTGACGACCGTGCGCTGCGCCGCGGCGATCGCCTGCCTGGTCACTCTGGCCTCTGCATCACTCTGGCCTCTGCCGCCGGTCCCGTTTCGCCGCCAGCCGCTCGTCGGCGCGGGAGCGGGCGGACGTCTCCAGGCGCTCGTCGGATCCGCGCCGCGACGGCCGGTACTCGGCGTCGGCCATGGCGGAGGCGGGCTCGAAGTCGAACGTGACGTCGCCGATGGTCACGGCGGCACCGGGCTGTGCGCCCTGCCTGGCGAGTTCGTCCTCGACGCCGAGCCGGGCCAGCCGGTCGGCGAGATAGCCGACCGCCTCGTCGTTGTCGAAGGCGGTCTGGCGCACCCAGCGCTCGGGCTTGGCGCCACGCACGACGAACGCGCCGTACTCGGCCGGGTCGGGTGCGACGGTGAATCCCGGGTCGTCGACGGCCTCGGGCCGCAGCACGATCCGCGCCGGCTCGGCGGCCGGACGTGCTGCGCGGTCGGCCTCGACCTCGGCGGCGAGCGCGAATCCCAGCTCCCTCAGCCCGGCATGGCTCACCGCGGACACCTCGAACACGCGCAGCCCGCGAGCCTCCAGCTCAGGACGCACCAGCGCGGCCAGATCCGCGGCCTCGGGAACGTCCATCTTGTTCAGCGCGACGACGCGAGGACGGTCGAGCAGCGAGCCGAACGTGCCGACGTAGCGCCGAAGCTCGTCCTCGATGGCGTCCAAGTCGCTGATCGGGTCGCGGCCCGGGTCGAGCGTCGCGCAGTCGAGGACGTGCAGGAGCACCGAGCACCGCTCGATGTGGCGCAGGAAGTCCAGGCCGAGGCCCTTGCCCTCGGCGGCACCCGGGATCAGCCCGGGAACGTCGGCCATCGTGAACGTCGACTCGCCCGCGCTGACGACGCCGAGGTTCGGCACGAGCGTGGTGAACGGGTAGTCGGCGATCTTGGGACGGGCCGCCGACATCGCCGCGATCAGCGACGACTTGCCCGCGGACGGGAACCCGATCAGCCCGACGTCGGCGACGCTCTTCAGCTCGAGCACGAGGTCACGGGCCTCGCCGGGCTCGCCGAGCAGCGCGAAGCCGGGTGCCTTGCGGCGCGTCGACGCGAGCGCGGCATTGCCGAGCCCGCCGCGTCCACCCTGGGCGGCGACGAACCGCGTGCCGGCACCGGTCAGGTCGGCGAGCACCTCTCCGTCGGCCATCACCACCGTCCCGTCCGGGACCGGCAGTTCGAGATCGTGCCCCTCGGCGCCGTTGCGATTGCTGCCGGCGCCCTGCTTGCCGTTGCCGGCGTGCTGGTGCGGATGGTGGTGGAAGTCCAGCAGGGTATGGACGTTCGAGTCGACGACCAGCACGACGTCACCGCCGTGGCCACCGTTGCCGCCGTCCGGGCCGCCGAGCGGCTTGAACTTCTCGCGGTGGATCGAGGCGACGCCGTGCCCGCCGTTGCCGGCAGAGACGTGCAACACCACGCGGTCGATGAACGCCACGGTGGCTCCTCTCTGCCTACTCCCGGACCGCGCAACATCTGACTGTCTCAGACCGCCAGATGTCGCTCGATCGCCACAGAAACAAACGGCGGGCGCCGGGATGGACCCGGGCCCGCCTGGCGGTGCGTCGTCGCGGGGGGCCGGTCAGGCCACCGGGACGATGCTGACGGTCTTGCGACCACGCGATTCGCCGAACTGCACGCTGCCTTCGACCAGCGCGAACAGCGTGTCGTCGCCGCCGCGGCCGACGTTCGCACCCGGGTGGAACTTCGTGCCGCGCTGGCGGATCAGGATCTCGCCCGCGTTGACGGCCTGGCCGCCGAAGCGCTTGACGCCGAGCCGCTGCGCGTTGGAGTCGCGGCCATTGCGCGAGCTGGACGCGCCCTTCTTGTGTGCCATGTCGCTACTTCTTTCCTGCCGCGATGTCGGTCACCTTGAGCTCGGTCAGCTGCTGACGGTGGCCCTGCCGCTTGTGGTAACGAGTCTTGTTCTTGAACTTGTGAATGCGGATCTTCGGGCCCTTGGTCTGCGCGACCACCTCGGCCTTGACCGCGACCTTGGCCAGCTTGTCGGCGCTGTACGTGACGGCCTCGCCATCGACCAGCAAGACGGCCGGCAGCGCCACCTCGTCACCCGGGGCGGCGTCGAGCTTCTCGACCTGCAGCAGGTCCCCAACGGCGACCTTGTACTGCTTACCGCCGGTCTTGACGATGGCGTACATCGCGGACTTCCACTCCTTGGTTAGACGTGCCCATGCGCGGCACAGAATTCTGGCCCACCACCAGATGGGCCGTCCTACAGGCTACGGCACCCGTAATGCCCGAAGCAAAGCGGCTCATCGGGCACCGATCGCGACGGGCGGGCCTGCCGGGCGGCTGGCCGCGCGCCGCCGCCGGCGCGGCGCCGGCTCGGCGGGCGCCTTGCCGTCGGGGGTCTCGGCGACCTCAGCGGCGACCTGGTCGCCGACCGGCTCGTCGTTCTCGTCGGGCTGCTCGGCTGGTACCTCGTCGGCGACGGCCTCGAGCACGTCGCCGACCGGCTCGGCGCCGTCCGGCTCGGCGCCGTCCGGCTCCGCGCCGTCCGGCTGAACGCGCCCGGCAATCGTGACCATTGCGTTCGCGGCAGCCTTCCGCTGCTCGTCGTTGGCCACCGGCTCGACGGCCTCGAGCGGCTCGCTCGACTTGCGGCCACGCTTGCCCTGCTTCTTCGGACGCTGATCGCCGGCGTCGGCCACATGGCGCTCGACCGGCTCGGAGTGGATCAGCACGCCGCGGCCCTCGCAGGTCGGGCAGGTCTCGCTGAACGCCTCGAGCAGACCCTCGCCGACGCGTTTGCGGGTCATCTGCACGAGGCCGAGCGAGGTCACCTCGGCCACTTGGTGCTTCGTGCGGTCGCGTCCCAGACATTCGGTGAGCCGCCGCAGCACGAGGTCACGGTTGCTCTCGAGCACCATGTCGATGAAGTCGATGACGACGATGCCGCCCACGTCGCGCAGTCGCAGTTGCCGCACGATCTCCTCGGCAGCTTCGAGGTTGTTGCGCGTGACGGTCTGCTCGAGGTTGCCGCCCGAGCCGATGAACTTGCCCGTGTTGACGTCGACGACGGTCATCGCCTCGGTGCGGTCGATGACCAGCGAGCCACCGGACGGCAGGAACACCTTGCGGTCGAGCGCCTTGGTGAGCTGCTCGTCGATCCGCAACTCGTGGAACAGGTCGGCCTCGCCCGCGTGCTCGCGGACGCGGTCGGCGAGATCGGGGGCTACGTCGTTGACGTAGCCGGAGATGGCGTCCCACGCGTCCGCGCCGGACACGATCAGCTGGTGGAAGTCCTCGTTGAAGACGTCACGGACGACGCGGATCGCGAGGTCGGGTTCGCCGTAGACGAGTGTCGGTGCGGCCTTCGGCTGCTTGGACTTCGCCTCGATCGACTGCCACTGCGCCTTGAGCCGCTCGACGTCCCGGGTCAGATCCTCTTCACTGGCACCCTCGGCGGCCGTGCGCACGATGACGCCCGCGTCCTCGGGGACGATCTTCTTCAGGATCGCCTTGAGCCGGTGCCGCTCGACGTCGGGCAGCTTGCGGCTGATGCCGGTCATCGCACCGCCCGGCACGTACACCAAGAAGCGCCCGGGCAGCGAGACCTGGCTGGTCAGCCGGGCACCCTTGTGCCCGATCGGGTCCTTGGTCACCTGCACCAGCACGGTGTCGCCGGACGACAGGGCGGTCTCGATCGCCCGCGCCTTGCCTTCGAGCCCGGCGGCGTCCCAGTTCACCTCGCCGGCGTACAGGACGCCGTTGCGCCCCTTGCCGATGTCGACGAAGGCCGCCTCCATGCTGGGCAGTACGTTCTGCACCCGGCCGAGGTAGACGTTGCCGACGTAGGACGTCGCGGTCGCGCGCGTGACGTAGTGCTCGACGAGGATGTCGTCCTCGAGCACGGCGATCTGGGTCCGCTCGCCTGCCTGGCGTACGGCCATGACCCGGTTGACCGACTCGCGGCGGGCGAGGAACTCGGCCTCGCTGAGGATCGGCGGCCTGCGGCGGCCGGTGTCGCGGCCTTCGCGGCGGCGCTGGCGCTTGGCCTCGAGGCGCGTCGAACCCTTGACGCCGCGCACCCCGTCGCCGTCTCCGCTGCCACCGTTACGGGATTCACGGACGTGCACCACGGTGTTCGGCGGATCGTCGCCCCCGGCCTCGGCGTCGCTCGCGCCGGCCTTGCGGCGACGGCGACGGCGACGACGCGCCGACGACGTGCTCTCGCCGTCGGGCTCGTCGGCGTCGCCGACCGGCTCGTCGGCGTCGTCCGCGGGCGCGCCGTCATCGGCAGCGTCGTCCGCGGTCTCGTCCTCGCGCGTCTCTTCGGCGTCCTCGCGTGCGTGGCCCCCGCGACCGCGACGTCCGCGGCGGCGCCGGCGGCGAGCACCGGTCGCCTCCTCGGCCGCGACCTCGCGAACCTCGTCGGGCTCCTCCTCGGTCTCGGCCACGACCTCGTCCACCACGGCCGCATCGACGGGTTCCGCCTTCGCAGGTCCTCGGGATCGGCGACGGACCGGCACCGGCGGCGCGTCGGCCGGTGCGACGAACAGCATCGGCGGCGGGCCGGCCGGGGCCGCCGGCGCGCTTGGTTCGTCCTGGGTGCTGGCTGCCTGGGCTGCGCGCTTGGTCCGGCCGCGCTTGGCCGGCGCGGCCTCGTCGGCGGGTGCGTCCGGTGCCGCCTTGGCTGCGGCGCGCTTGGTGGCCTTCTTCGCGGCCGGCGCTGCGTCCGCGACGCCGGCGGTCTTGGCCGCCGACTTGCGGGCCCGCGTCGCCTTCTTCGCCGGCTCCGGAGCAGCCACTTGGGCCTGCTCCTCGGCGGGCGGTGCCGCCTTCTTGGCGGCCGCCTTGCGCGGCGCGCGCTTCGGTCTAGTTCTTGCTTGGGTTTCGTCCGGCGTGGCCGGACCGTTTGTGTCGTCTGTTTCGAGCATGTGCTCGGGTCACTCCGTTCGGCCTCCGGGCGCTGCTCGTGACAGGCCTGCTCCGGCCGGTTCGAGCCGCGACCGCGCGGAGGCGGTTGAGGCGGGCAGCCCCCCGGGCGGCCCACTAAGTCTGTTGTCCGACTACGGCCGCATTTGCGCGGCCACGATCGGTGTCCAGGGACGGACTACGGCGCCATCTCGCGCGTCACCCGATCGGCGGCGAGTGGATCGCCGACCGCACCGGAACCGTCGAGCGGCCCCTGCGCCAGGCGGACCGCGCGATATTCCCAGCGCGGGACGTCGAGGGCGAGACCGGCAACGGAATGCAACGCTGCGAGTAAGTCGTCGGGCCGAACGGCCGGGGTAACCAGTCGGACGACCACGTCCAGTATTGCACGCGGTGCCGATCCGGCCGGTTCATCGGCATCCGACACGACGAGAGACAGGACCGGCCGCCTGGCATCGACCGTTTTGCGCCCGTCCTTGGTCAGCCGCTCGACCTCGACCGTCTCGGCCGCCAGGAAGCGCTCGACCACCCTCGTCGCCTCGTCGGCCGGGACACCCAGCAGCTCGACGCGCCACTGGGCGGCCTGCATCCGGTCCGGGAGCGACCCGGCGCCCGCCTCGACCGCCTCGACGATGTCGAGGCCATCGGGCAGCGCGGCATCGAGCATGGCCCGCAGCTCGCCGACGTCCATGCGCCGGGCCAGCCCGATCTCGAGGTACTCCGCCTCACTGGCCACGCCGGTCGGTGCCGCGCCGACGTAGGAGATCTTGGGATGCGGTGTGAAGCCGGCCGAGTACGCCATCGGCACCTGCGCCCTGCGCAGCGCGCGCTCGAACGCCCTCGCGAAGTCGCGATGCGAGCTGAATCGCAGGCGGCCCCGCTTCGCATAGCGCAGCCGGACGCGCTGCACCACGGGCGGCGGTGGCGGTCCTTCCGGAACACGGCGGGCCATGGCGACCAGTCTGCCGCGTCCCCGAGTTGTTCGACCTGGGGCGTGTCTGGTCGAACAACTCGGGATGGCTGGCCGTCAGGCGCAGGTCAGCTCGGGACCGGCCCAGTCGGAGTGGTCGTAGGACGCGTCTCCGTCCGTGTCGACGTACAGCCGCAGCCACGTCGCCCCGGTCAGGTCGGCGCGCAGCGTCTGCACTGGCGACGTCCCGGTCACCGCGCCACTGTCGGCCACCTTGGCGGTATCGGCGTAGATCTGGAACGTGACCTGACCCCGGCCGCCCGTCTCGTCGTCGATACCGACGTCGGAGGTGAGCGACGAGCAGTTCCCGCCGAGGTAGTAGACGATCTCGCTGATCGCGTGGACGCCGAGACCCTTCGGATAGACCTGCCCACGAATGGTGATCGGATGGCCGTCACCGGCCGCCGTCTCACCGTTGCTCATGTCCTTCTCCGGCGGGCCCCAACCGTTCACCGCCGAGACCCAGGTGTCGTCGCTCAGCGCCGTCGTTCCCGTCGCCGGCGGAGCCAGCACGAGCGCGACGAGATGCGCCTGCTGGCTGGCCGCGATCGTCCCGTCGTCGTAGGTGTAATCGGCGGTGATCGTGAACGGATACGTGCCGGGCGGTGTGCCGGCCGGAACCTGCAGGGACCAGCCGATGGTGAACGACTTGTTGGTCGAGATCGAGCCAGCAGTGGTCGCACCGGTCGCAGCGAGCGTCCAACCGGTGGGCGCCGTGCCGCTGACACGCACGTCCTCGAGCGGAATCCGGCCGTAGTTGCTCACCGTGTCGGTGAACGCCACGCTGCGACCCGCCTGCGTGGCGACGTCACCGGCACCGAACGCGGTGGACGACGTGACGCCGAGGCTTGACGAGGGCGGGTATGCCTCCCAGTTCTCGCTCGCTGCGACCCGGTAGAGCACCGTGCCGTGCGCGGGAACAGCGGCGCTGATCGTGCCGGCCGTCTCGGTCGTCGCGCCGGTCCACAGATCCTTGAGCGTGTATCCCGGTGACTTCGACAGTCCGGCCGCGGCAGCGGTTGTCTGCACCGTCGCCGTGGCGTCGTTCGAGTTGTACAGGGCCACCGCGTGGTCGCCGTTCGCGAGCGGCTTGTTGAACACCATCGTGCCGTTGTTCGCGGCAACGACGGCGCCTTGTGCGCCGAGCGAGTCCTGGTCGACGGCGATGACGTCCTTGTTCTTCAGGATGGACAGCGTCGCCGGCGTCGCCCGGCGCAGATCGGTGCCGATCAGCAGCGGTGCCGCCATCTCGGCCCACAGGCTGAAGTGCGTCTTGTACTCGGTGTCGGTCATCCCGCCGTTGCCGATCTCGAGCATGTCCGGGTCGTTCCAGGCGCCCGGATGCGCGGCGCCCGACAGCGGAGCGTTCTGGCCGATGATCGACTTGAGGCTGCCCCAGTTGTCGCCGATGTCGCCGGTCGTGCGCCACAGGTTGCCGACGTCGCCGGCCCAGCTCGCCGGGTCGTTCACGCCCCACTCGCAGATGCTGTAGACAATGGGACGCCCGGTGGCCGCAAGCGCGTCACGCATCGCGGTGTACCGGTCGATGTACTGCTGCTTGGTCGTGCTTCCGGCGTTGTTGCAGTTGTCGTACTTGAGGTAGTCGACGCCCCAGTCGGCGAACGTCTGCGCGTCGACGGCCTCGTGGCCGAGGCTGCCCGGGTATCCGGCGCATGTCGCGGTGCCGGCGTCCTCGTAGATGCCGAGCTTGAGCCCTTTGCTGTGGACGTAGTCGGCCGTGCCGCTGATCCCGTCGGGGAACTTCACCGGATCGGGCACCAGCTTGCCGTCAGCGTCGCGGTCGTGCGTCATCCAGCAGTCGTCGATGTTGACGTACGTGTACCCGGCGTCCTTGAGCCCGGAGCTGACGAAGTAGTCCGCGGTCTGCTTGATGAGCTGCTCGTCGACGTTGCAGCCGAACGCGTTCCAGTCGTTGAAGCCCATCGGCGGAGTCTTTGCCAGCCCGTTGTCAAGGGCCTTCGCGGGCGCCGCCGCCAGCACAACGCTGAGGCCCGTCACCAGAAGTCCCGCTGCCACGCCCGCGATCAGCCGCCGGCCGGCGCGTCGCATCCCGTGAAGTCTCATCCGGAGGTCCCGCCCTTCTCGTAGGCCCCCGCGTACGTAGAGAGACGAGACCGGTCGATCGTGGGTGAATCCGTGCGAGTCACCGAATCGGATCGACCAATCTCAAACAT
>DASXRA010000037.1:0-12481 GCA_036506855.1 Jatrophihabitantaceae bacterium | reverse complement strand
GCGGGTGCTACCGGTCAGCGAAGTCATGCGCCGACACCTTAGGGCACGTTGCTAATCCCATGCTCTGCTGCGCGACGCGCGGATCGGCGCCTGGCTGCGTTGTCCTCGTCGCCGATACAACCCCGGCATCGGCTCCTCGACTGGGCTGACAGTCTTGCCAGCCCAATGTCATCGTCCGCCGCTCGCGACGAGCGGGGGTTTAGCAACGCGCCCTAGGACGGCGATGACGTATCTGTGGCCTTGTTGTCGTGCCGGTACGAGTCGGCCGAGTGGCGTTCGATCTGCACCGACTCTTCGCCGAGGCCACTGAGCGTCACGTCGTCCACGGCGACCAGGCGATGCGTCGTCGCGTCGAAGTAGATGATCGACAGCTCAAGGGGCAACGGCTGCTCGCCCTCCAGATTGCGCAGGCCCGCGCCTCCGGACGAGCCCTGCGTCAGTTCGAGCGTGTCGGTCTCGACGTGGGACGCGCGGTGGTGCACGTGCCCGTCGAGGATGAGCGGCACGTGCCCGTAGAGCGGGCCGGCCATGGCCGGATCGTGGATGAGCGCGACGTCGATCGGCGGCGACTGGTTACCGATGGTGTCGGCGAGGCGCTGCCCGCTGGCGATGAGCGTCTCGCGGTCGGCGTCCTTGTCCTGGACATCGGTCTTGTCCGGCGTGAACAGCGGGTCGCCGATGCCGGCCCAGCGCAGCCCCGCCACGTCGGCTGCGTCGCCGTTGTCGAGCACGATGGCGTTGTGGCGCGAGGCGACGAACCTTTGCGTCGCGCCGATCGAATCGTGGTTGCCCCGCACGTAGATGTACGGGACGCCGAGCGTCCCGATCGGTGCGGCCAGTTGGGTCTCGGCGCTGGTGCCGTGGTCGCTGATGTCACCGGTGTCGACGACGGCCTGCACCTTGAACTGGGTGATCAGCGACGCCATCACGCTGAACGCCTCGGGGTTGTCGTGGATGTCGGACACCCACAGCACCGGGATCGCGTTGCTCTCCGGTGCGGTGGGCAGGGTCGAGGCGACGTTGTAGAGCTTGGAGACGTTGGTGACGATCCTCGACAGCTCGGCGCGGTAGGAGTTGAAGCGATCCTGGATGTCGTCGATGTTGCCGATCAGCGACGGCGCCGACGCAAGGACGCCGGTGTACTTCGGCTGCGAGAGTGCCTTCGTATCCCAGGTCACCGCGGCGAGCCCGGCTGAGGCCGCCAGGGCGATCGCGGTGGTGCCGGCGGCTGCGGCGATAGGGCGCCATCGGCGAAAAGTCAGTGCGACCAGACCGGCGCCGCCCAGCAGAGCAGCAAGGAGCGACTTGATCACGAGCTGGATCAGCGCGCCGCGCACATCTCGGTCGATCTGCTTGGCGAGCTCGTCGCGGTCGACGCCCCCGGTCAGTACGCGCTGCGCCGCGGTCAGGCTGATGCCGGTGACCGTCGCCCGCACGCGCAGCGGCCCGACGTGGCTGCGCATGGTCAGCCGGCCGAGCGGCGGGACGTCGACCTCGGAGCCGCCGTGCAGGGTCGGCCGCAGCGCGAACTGCACTCGCACCGGGCCCACGCTGTGATGCACGTTGCCGGCCAGAGCGACGCCGAGCGTCGAGCCGACGAGCGCGAGCGCCACGATGACCAGCCGGCGGTCGACGTGGTGGCCGTGCTCCCAGCGAAAGGCACGGCGCAGCACGACCACCGCGCGTCGCCACGCCCTCGACAGCCCGGCAGCGGCGTGTGCGAGGCCGGACGGTTCGTCGTCAGGCACTGCGGTCCTTTCGCCGGTTGCGTCCATCCTTTCGCGGGTGGGCGTCAAATCGCCATTTAGGCACGCCCGGCCCCTTCGCGTGTGGGCGAGTTGGTCCTATGCTCCGCGAATGCGACGCTCACCTTCCCTGCTGGTCGCGCTCGGTGCGGCCGTCACCGAACTGGTACTCGTGGCGGCTGCCGGAAACCAGTGGATCGTCAAGCACCTTGTCGAGAACGCGCGCGCCGACGAACTGCCGCGCGACCACCAGCTCAAGGCGGTACTCACCGACTTCTCGTGGCGATTCACGCCGGTCAGCCACGACCGGGCGATCTGGCTGGGCGGCATCATCGCCGCCGCCGGGATGGTGGTCGTCGTCTTCTTGGTGGTTCTCGCGTTCGTCGGCGCGATGCGACCGCCGCGCAGCTTCTTCGCCGTGCTGTTCGGCACCTGGGGCCTCGTCCTCGGGCTGACCCAGCTGGCCGCGATCGGCCGGCTGGCCATCGCGTTCAGCGACCTGTACGAGCACAGCCGCGACCCGCAAGGTCTCGGCCGGTTCTGGAACCCGGTCTTCCATGGTCCGTCGGCCGAGTCGGTGCTGTTCGGGGGCGTGACCGGACTGCTCGTCGCCATCGTCGCGGCGATCCTGGCGTCGGCGACGAACCAGACCGCGACCCGGCAGGACGAGGAGGAGGACGCGTTCAGCCCGGTGCCGGAAGGCGGCTCGATGATGTCGGGCGACGACTCGGATACCCGGGTGGCGCCGCCGTGGCAACAGGCCGAGAGCACCCCCCGGTCCTGGGGGGCGGCGACGACCACGGCCGCGCGCTGGTCGGCCGGGCCGGAGACCTCGAGCGAGCGATTCGAGGGCGGCGGCCCGGCAGGCTCGTCCGGCCGGATCGCCGGTCCCAGTGCGCCGCCCGCCGGGCCGGCCGGGCCCAGCGGGCCGGCGCCGACCGAGCCGAGCAGCGGCTCCGGCGGGTCGAGTGGCTCGGGCGGATCGTCCGGCTCCGGCGCGCCGGGCGGGCCGGCCGGATCACGCGGGTTGACCGGCGCCGCCGGATCGGCGGGGTGGAGCAAGCCAGCCCGGCCTGCGTTCGGCTCGGCGGGAGCGAAGGCTTCGTGGCCCACGCCTCAAGAGCGGTCGCGATTCCCGCGGCCGAGCGATCCGCCTTTTGGCTCCTGACTCGGTCCGGCTCTCGATTCGAACACGTTCAAGTATGCGTGCTACCGTGGTGCCATTGACTTGAACGTGTTCAAGACGGGGGCTGATAGCCATGCAGGACGGTCTGGTGGTCGTGACGTACGTGATCTACTTGCTGCTCGGCGTGGCGCTCACCATGTGGGTCGGTCGCACGCTCTCGCGAAACGGCCGGGTGTTCCTCGAGGACGTCTTCTGTGGTGATCGGCGGATGGCCGAGGCGGTCAACCACCTGTTGGTGGCCGGCTTCTACTTGATCAACTTCGGTTTCGTGGTGTGGTACCTGCGCCCGTCGACGAACGTGCACGACGCGCGGCAGGTGTTCGACGCGCTGTCGGTGAAGGTCGGCGTCGTCCTGCTCGTGCTCGGCGGAATCCATCTCGGCAACCTGTGGTTGTTCGCTCACCTGCGGCGCAACCGCGTCCGCCAGGAGGCGCCGCCGCTGCCAACGGCCTATCCGTACCGAGACGTGGGCACGCACCGCTGATGAGCGCGGGCGGCAGGGTCGAGCAGACCAGGGCACAGATCGTCGAGGCCGCCCTGCGCCTGTTCGCCGAGCGTGGCTACGAGCGCACCACCATGCGCGCCATCGCCGACGAAGCGCACGTGGCCGTCGGCAACGCGTACTACTACTTCGGGTCGAAGGAACACCTGATCCAGGGCTTCTACGACCAGATGCAGCGCCAGCACATGGCAGCCAGCGAAGCGGTGCTCGCCGGCACGACGAACTTCGCGGACCGCTTGTCCGGCGTCATGCACGCCTGGCTGGATGTCGCGGCGCCGTATCACGAGTTCGCCGCGCAGTTCTTCAAGAACGCCGCGGACCCCAGCAGCCCGCTCAGCCCGTTCTCCGAAGGATCCGCGGCGGCACGCGACGGCGCCGTGTCGGTCATGCGTCACGTCGTCGACGGAGCCGACCTGTCCGTCGACCGCGAACTGCGCGCGGCGCTGCCGGAACTGCTGTGGCTCTACCAGATGGGCATCGTGCTGTGCTGGGTACACGACGCGTCCTCCGGAGCCCGGCGCACGCGCATGCTGATCGACCGAACGGTGCCGCTCGCGGAGCGGATCATCCGGCTGTCTCGATCACGCCTGCTCCGCGGCCCGACGCGTGACGTGGTTTCGCTGCTCGGTGATCTTGGCCTTCGGTTCGCGGACGCCGGCCACATCGTCGGTCGCGAGGCGGCGATACTGGGCCGTATCTGACGGCACGACGAAAGGTGCCGACCCACCCCTTCCGGCGCATGGGCGAGTGGTGCATGCTGTGCAGCTACACCCTCCGTACCATCGCGATCCTTCGCGCTCGTGCCGACGTCCTGGTGCGAGCGCACCGGTCGTTTGGGCCCCAGTTTCCAGAGAGGTAGTAGCACGGTGGACCAGACCGTCAATGGGCAGACTCCAGTCGGCTTCGAGAAAATGCGCGCAATGCTCGCGCGCGCCTCGGACGTCCGAGCCGACGAGCAGCAACAGGTCGTCGACATGCTCGACGACATCCGGGCGCGGCTCGCGCCGCTGGAAGGCGTCGCCGGTGAGAGCGCGACGCGCCTGTCCTCGACACACGACAATGTCGCGACCATCCAGCAGCGCCTGTCCGAGCTGCCCGATCGCACCGAGGTCAGCGTCATCGCGGAGCGCTTGGACGAAGCGCTGTCGCGGATCGACGCCCAGGACACGGTGCTCAACCGGGTCATCGACGTGGTGACGGCGGTCAGCGACCGTGTCGGCACTCCGCTCGACGCACTGGACGGGCGGCTGGAGGGCGTCGCCGGTCGGTTCGAAGGAGTCTCCGGACGCCTGGACGGCCTCGACGATCGGCTGCAGCACCTGCACGCCCGCCTCGACGAGCTCGACGCGACCGTGGCGCGCGTTCATGGCGCCGTCGACCTGCTGCCCGGCACGCTCGACCCCGCCTCGGTGCACCGCCGCTTCGACGAGCTCTCCGGCGGCTTGCAGCAGCGTCTGGACGACGAGATGGGACGCGTGCACGGCCGCTTCGAGGAGCTGCTGGCCCGCCCGGCAGTCGACCCGAGCGAGCGCCTGGACGGCATGTCCGGCCGGATCGAGCAGATCGCCGAGCGGCTCGAGTCGGTCACCGGCCGCGTGAAGTCGGTCGAGGACAGCGTCCACTCCGGTGTCGGCTCGCTGACCGGCGCGATCGAGAACGGCATCGACAAGATCGACCGCGGCGTCGACGCAAGACCCGACCGTAACGAGTTCGCGCGAGTGTTGCGCGACTCGCAGCATGACTCCGAACGCCGAATCACCCAACAGCTCGACGGGGCGCTCGCTGACTTCGCCGAGGTCATGCTCGGGCAAAGCGTGCCGACGAAGGGGTCGGGTGCCCGCCCGGGTGGTCGCAAGGCGGGCAAGAAAAGTGACGAGGACGAGGACTGAGCTACCCGATACCTACCTCGGCGACCGGGGCCAGTCAGCCAGGATCCCCGTCGAAACGGAGTACCGCGCCGGGCTGACCATCTGGCCGCCGACGCACGTCGAGCGTGAGCCCGAGCCGGTTGCCGAGGCGGAGCCAGTCGTCGAGGCGGAGCCAGTCGTCGAAGCCGAGCCGATCGTTGCGGCCGAGCCGGTCGTTGCGGCCGAGCCGGTTGCCGTGCCCGAGGCCGTGGTCGGTCCGGTGCCGCCTGCCAAAACGGCGGCCCGGGCCAAGTCGCGTCCGGCCAAGTCGCAACCGCGGGCCAGGTCGCGTCCCGCCAAGTCGCAGCCGCGGCTCGACGAGGCGCAAGCCGACGCGGCGCGCGCGCAGCGGGCAGCGGCAGCCAAGCGCACCGCGGCCACCAGCGAGCCGGCCCGGCCGAAGGCCACCCGCGCCGTGACCCCGGCTGCCAAGGCGGCTACCCCGGGCAAGCGTCCGACGGCTCGCAAGGCCGCGGCGGCGTCGAGTACGACGGCGCGCAAGGCGGCACCACGCAAGGCGACGCCGCGCAAGACCATCCCGCGCAAGACCAGCCCGCGCAAGGCGGTCGGCGAGTAGCGCGCCGGACCGTCAGGAGCCCGTGTGCCGCGACGGGGCTCTCGTCGGCGCGCTGTCCAGCACGGTGAACGCGATGCCCGCCTTGGTCAGCCGCTCGATCAGTGCGTCGCCCATCGCGACGGCCGTCGTGACCTGACCCGACGTGGCCGGCAGCCGATCGGCGGCCAGGCACATCGCGGACTCGGCCAGCATCTTGGCCGTCTCGCCGTAGCCGGGGTCTCCTCCGGAAACCTCCGTGATCACCCGGGCCCCGCCGCCCTCGCCGGCGAACCGCATCGTGAACCAGCTCCTGGCCCGCTTCTGTGCCGACGGGCCCTCGCCCGGCTGCATCCGGCCGAGCAGCCATCCGCGCACCGGCGGGATCTGGGCGAGACCCGCCAGGCCGGCAGCTGTGGCCACGCCACCCAGCGCCACCGGCAGCCGCTTGACCGCGGCGTAGTGCGTGTAGCTGAAGTCCGGGCCGTAGCGGTCGAGCGCCCGCGCCGACTGGGCAACCACCCTGCCGTCGATACTCGGCAACGGCACCGCCCACGCCTGAGCGTCCGCGTCGTGGTGAATCCGCCCGCCGACCGCCCGGGCTCGCCGATCCGCCGGCCGGGGTTCGAGCCGGCGACGCTCGCGCGCGGCGCCCGCGGCCGACCTGGCCCGCGAGAAGCCCGTGATCGCGGTCTGGTACGTCCCGGCCGAGAGCGCCGCCGACGCGCGCACGAACCCGCGGACGCGCAGCGGCACTCCCTCCGGCAGCCGCAGCACGGTGAAGTACACGCCCAGGTCGGGCGGGATGGACTCGAACCCGCAGCTGTGCACCAGACGTGCGCCGCTCTCGACGGCTCGGTCGTGATAGCGGGCGTAGCACCGGTCGACGAACTCGGCCTCGCCGGTCAGGTCGACGTAGTCGGTGCCGGCAGCCGCGCACGCCTCGACGAGCGGTTCGCCGTAGGTGATGTACGGGCCGACCGTCGTGATGACGACGCGCGAGCTCTCGGCCAGCTCGCGCAGCGAGTCGCGGTCGCCGACGTCGGCCCGCAGCAGTGACAGTTCCGCATGGCCCAGCCTCGCGCGTACGGCCTCGAGCTTCGCGGGGCTGCGTCCGGCGATCGCCCAGCGCAACCCGGGCGGTGCGTTCTGGGCGAGGTACTCGGCGGTCAGCGACCCGGTGAACCCGGTCGCGCCGAACAGCACGATGTCGTACGGACGCTCGGAGGCCATGCCTGCACGATGCCAGATTGCGGACATGCAACAACTTCGACGACACCTTAACGTCAGCTTGACATGGCGTGACATCAAGATCACCGTGGAGTCGCCAGTACCAAGATCGACCCCGCCTCGAAAGGACCCGGTATGACCGAGTCGAATCAGCCGATTGCGTCGCCGGAGGCCGGCGAGCACGACGTGTCTTCCGTGTCTTCCTTGTCGCCCGCGTCTCCCGTGGCGACCAAGACCAAGACGGCGACCGTCGGCCGGCACGCGTACCGTCCCGCGCAGCCGGAGTCGGGGACGGTCGGCCAGACGCGCGACGCCTGGGCCGTGTGGCTGCTGTCCATCGTCACGCTCGGTATCTACTACCTCGTCTGGTACCACAAGATCAACCGCGAGCTGCAGCTGTTCGCACCCGATGCGGTGACGGTCAAGCCAGGCCTTGCCGTGCTCGCGCAGCTGGTGCCGATCGTGAACCTGGTCAGCCTCGCCAGGACGGCCGGTCGGCTGAATGCCGCGCACGCGTCGGTCGACTCGCCGGTGCGCGTGTCCGCCGGCATCACGATCCTCGGCGCGTTCTGGTACGTGTCGCAGACCCGCTACCTGCAGCGTCGGCTGAACACGCTGTGGGAAACCAAGGCGCTGCCCGGGTAAGTACCGTCCGCGCCGACGGGGCATAGTCGGTGTGGTGACTAACCGGCTGGCGACGGCGACGAGCCCGTACCTCCTCCAGCACAAGGACAATCCGGTCGACTGGTGGCCATGGTCGGACGAGGCGTTCGCTGAGGCGAAGCGACTCGACCGGCCGATCCTGCTGTCGGTCGGCTACGCGGCCTGCCACTGGTGCCATGTCATGGCGCACGACTCGTTCGAGGACGCCGGCGTCGCCGCGCTGATGAACGACCATTTCGTCAACATCAAGGTCGACCGCGAGGAGCGTCCGGACGTCGACGCCGTCTACATGGAGGCGACGACTGCGCTCACCGGCCAGGGCGGCTGGCCGATGACCTGCCTGCTCGCACCGTCCGGCGAACCGTTCTTCGCCGGGACGTTCTTCCCGCGCGCACAGTTCAGCCGGCTGCTCACCGCGGTCGCGCAAGCGTGGCATGACGACCGCGACGAGGTGCTAGCGGCCGGCCAGCGGGTCGTGGCCGCGCTGTCCGAGGCGGCGGTACCTGACGACGGCGGTGGCCCGGTGCCCGGTGCGTCGCAGCTCGACGCCGCGGCCGCCCGGCTGGCCACGTCCTTCGACGCCGAGCACGGTGGCTTCGGGCGGGCGCCCAAGTTCCCGCCGTCGATGACGCTCGAGTTCCTGCTGCGCCACCACGAGCGGACGGGCGACGCGACGTCCTTGGCGATGGCAGACCGCACGCTCGACGCGATGGCGCGCGGCGGCATGTACGACCAGCTCGCCGGCGGGTTCGCGCGGTACTCCGTCGACGAGGCTTGGGTCGTGCCGCATTTCGAGAAGATGCTCTACGACAACGCACTGCTGCTGCGCGTCTACCTGCACTGGTGGCGCCTGACTCGGTCGGATCTCGCGGAGCGCATCGCGCGCGAAACCGCCGAGTTCTTGCTGCGCGACATGCCGACGCCACAGGGCGGCTTCGCCTCTGCGCTCGACGCCGACACCGACGGCGTCGAGGGGCTGACCTACGTGTGGACGCCGGCGCAGTTGCACGAGATGCTGGGCGCCGACGCGGACACCGCCGCAGAGCTGTTCGCGGTGACGCCCACCGGCACGTTCGAGCACGGCGCGTCGACCCTGCAGCTGCCCCGCGACCCGTCCGACCGTCCACAGTGGACAGACTGGCGAGCACGGCTGCTCGTGGCCCGCAATCTTCGCCCGCAGCCGGGTCGCGACGACAAGGTCGTCACAGCCTGGAACGGCCTCGCCATCGCCGCACTGGCCGAGGCCGGCGCACTACTCGACGAACCGTCCTATGTGGACGCTGCGCAGGAGTGCGCAGAGCTTATGCTCTGCGCACATGTGGTAAACGGGCGGGTGCGCCGGACCTCGCGGGACGGTCAGGTCGGCACGGCTGCCGGCGTCGCCGAGGACTACGGCGACCTCGCCGAGGGCTTGCTCGCGCTGCACCAGGCAACCGCCGACCTGCGCTGGCTGGACGCCGCGGGGCAGCTGCTCGACACCGCGCTCGCGCGGTTCGCCGACGGCAGCGGCGGGTTCTTCGACACTGCCGACGATGCCGAGCGCCTGGTGCGCCGCCCGAAGGATCCGACCGACAACGCGGCACCGTCCGGTCAGAGCGCCGTGGCAAATGCACTGGTCACGTACTCGGCGCTGACCGGCTCGCTCGAGCATCGCCAGGCGGGCGAGGACGCGCTGCGGCCGGCGTCGTCGCTCGGCGTGCAGCAACCGCGCTTCCTGGGCTGGGCGCTAGCGGCGGGGGAGGCGCTCGTCAGCGGACCGCTGCAGGTCGCGATTGTCGGCGAGGGTGGTCGCGGCCCGTTGACGAGCACTGCCTGGACGCGTCGACCTCCCGGCGCCGTCGTCGTATCCGGCTCGCCGGATGCTCCGGGCATGCCGTTGCTGGCGGCGCGCCCGCTCGTCCGTGACGCTGCTGCTGCCTACGTCTGCCGGGGCATGGTCTGCGACGCCCCGGTCACCGACGTCGCCGCGCTGGCCGCGGCGCTGCGCTGACTACTCCGTCGCCTCGTCCGCCTCGGCCTCGTCGTCCGGGACGCCGAGCCCCGGTCCCTCGGCGCGCAGCTTGTCGACCTCGGACATCGCCTCGCGCAGGTTGGCGAGCCATTCGTCGGTGTGCTCGCCGACCAACTTGACGCACCAGGCGAGCGCCTCGGAGCGAGAGCGGGCGACACCGGCGTCGACGAGGGTGTCGAGCACGCGGCGCTCGGTCTGGCGCAGTCGCGTCATGACCGGCACGGACAGGTGCGTGAACAGCACGCGCGTGTCGCCGATCGATGCACCCCAGGCGATCTTGCGCCCGTAGCGGGCCTCGGCCTCGTCCGCGATCTGCATGCGGTTCTCGCGAGTCTCCTCGCGGAACCGGCTGATGCGTCCGGCGACCGCGGCGTCGTCGTCGCTTGCCGGCGGCGGCAGTTCACCGATGACGGTGATCTCCTCGCGGTCGACGGTCACGTCCGGCGCGCTGGCGAACCAGTCGTCGGGCAGCCGTCCGGCAAGCCAGGCCTCGACACCTTCGGCACTGGGCAGGTCGGCCTGCTGCCAGCCTCCGGGACGGCCGAAGCCGCGCCGTCCGCGGCCGTGGCCACGAGGCCCGAAGCCGCCGTGGTGCGCATGACCCTCGTCGTCCTGTCCGTGATGGCGCCGTTCGTGGTGAATTCTCCCGTGCATTGATGCCTCCTGTTCCTTACTTGATTACAGGATTACACGACCGTGACGCGTAGCGCCAGTAACCGATCGGGGCCGACAGGTGTTGATCACCTGCGCTTCCGCACCGCGTGGGGTGCGCGATCCGCAGGTGTTCACGAGCGGCGGCCGGGCGGCGGGCCGACGGCCCCGTCAGGAGAAGCGACCGGTCAGGAGAAGACGGCGAGCCAGATGGCGACGTAATGGCACACGGCGGCGACCAGCGTGCACGAGTGGAACACCTCGTGGAAGCCGAACACGTGCGGAACCGGGTTCGGCCACTTGGTCGCGTATACCAGAGCGCCGACCGTGTAGATGACGCCACCGAGCACGATCAGGCTGAACGTGGCGACGCCGCCGTTGTGCAGCAGGTCCGGCATCACGAACACGGCGACCCAGCCGAGTCCGACATAGCAGGGCACACCGAGCCAGCGTGGAGCCATCGGCCAGGCAGACTTGAGCAGCACTCCGAACAAGGCACCCGACCACACCACGGTGAGCACAGCCACGGCCGATGTGCGTGGCAGGGTCAACGCGGCGATGGGCGTGTAGGTGCCTGCGATGAACACGAAGATCATCGAATGGTCGAGCCGCCGCATGACCGCGCGCCCGCGCTCGCCCCAGTGCAGCCGGTGGTACATGGCCGATGTGCCGAACAGCAGCGTGACGGTCGCCGCGTAGACCGAGGTGGACCAGCCCGGGGTCCGGCCGCGTAGCGCCGCCGCGACGGCGACCAGCGACGCACCGGATGCGACGGAGATCGCCGCCGCGTACGTGTGCAGCCAGCCGCGCAGGCGCGGGTGGAGCTCGGCGAGGTGCCCGGCTGTGCCGACGGCGGCGCCTGCCGCGGGTGATCCGGCCGTCGTCACTCTCTCAAGTTACCCGCACGTAGAGTTGGTCGCTGGCCAGATCAGATCTTTACGCGCGCTCTAGGCTTGCTGCCGTGGGAGTACGCGCTGTCGTCTACTCGCTCTACGAGCGTCGACTGCGCGCGCAACTCTCCGGCCACCCCGTTCCCCGGCATGTCGCGGTCATGCTCGACGGCAACCGGCGCTGGGCGCGCGCGGCCGGATTCGAGGACGTGAACGAGGGGCACCTCGCCGGTGCGGCGCACATCGCGAACCTGCTCGACTGGTGCACCGAGGCGGGCGTCGAGCACGTGACGCTATGGCTGCTGTCGACCGACAACCTCAGCCGCCCGCCGGACGAGCTCGACCCGCTGCTGCGCATCATCGAGGGCGTCGTCGAGGAGTTGTCGGCCGACCGCAAGCCCTGGCGGGTAACCGTGGTCGGCGCCCTGGACCTGCTGCCCGAGGGCACGGCAGGGGTGCTGAAGGCCGCCGAGGAACGCACGGTCGAGCGCCGCGGGCTCGTCGTGAACGTGGCGGTCGGCTACGGCGGGCGACGCGAGATCGCCGACGCCGTCCGCTCGCTGCTGCAGGAGCACGCCGCAGCGGGAACGTCCATCGAGGAGCTTGCCGAGATTCTCGACGTCGACCACATCGCCGAGCATCTGTACACGAAGGGGCAGCCGGACCCGGACCTGGTGATCCGCACGTCCGGCGAGCAGCGCCTGTCCGGATTCCTGCTCTGGCAGTCGGCGCATTCGGAGTTCTACTTCTGTGACGCCCTGTGGCCGGAGTTCCGCAAGGTCGACTTCCTGCGCGCGCTGCGCGACTACGGCAGCCGCGAGCGCCGCTACGGCGGCTAGCGGAGCTCGCTGAACAACGCACTGCTCTGCTGCGCGACGCCCAGGTACGTGATCTGCTGCGTTGTCGTCGGCAGTAGCTGCGCTACAGCTCTCCTCCAGTGGCTGGCACAGTCTTGCAGCGCACCTGGCCGCCGCTCGCGACGAGCGGCATTGCTCAGCGACCTCCTAGGTGGCTGGTGTCTTTTGTGGCGTGGCGGTGCATAGGTTTTCTTGATCGTTTCGGGAGGATCGCTGTGATCGCATCGATGTCTCCTGGGGTGGTTGATGACGCTGGGGCTGGCCGAGCGGCAAGGCGATTTATTCG
>DASXRA010000036.1:0-4324 GCA_036506855.1 Jatrophihabitantaceae bacterium | reverse complement strand
TGCGATGACGACTGCTGTCCACCCGAGGGACGCGAGATTCCCGGCGATGCGTCGCCGGCGGCGGCTGCTGCGACGTACGCGGGCCTTGTCGCGCTGTCCGATCGAGACGAGCTCCGCGCCGCGCTCGATCCGGACGACGATGCCACGCGCGCGCTGCTCGAGCCGCTGCTGGCCGAGCAGGAGCATGCAGTCGTCGCCGCCGTCCTCAGCGGTCGCCCGGAGCGGCGCCAGCGATCGGTCAAGCGAGCGATCTTCGCGGCGGCTCGTGAGGCGGACGAGTCGCTGTTTCTCGGCGGCTCGGGTGTGCTGTCCGACGAGCAGGTGTGCCGTTTCGCGACGGCCCTCGGCGAGACGCCTGTCCGCGATTCGCTGTGGCTCGCTGTCGACCAACGTCGTCTGGACGGGCGCGTGCTGTGGCGCGAAATCGCGCGGCGTGTCCCGGCGCCCTACGACGCGGCGCCGCTGTTCCTGTTCGGCTGGGCGTCTTGGCGTGACGGCGACGGCGTCAGCGCGAGCATCGCGGTCGAGCGCGCGCTGTCGAGCGATCCCGGCTACACGGCGGCCGAGCTGCTCGGCGGCGCGCTCATGCACGGTCTCGACCCGCGCCGTACGCCACGGCTGCGGATGCCGAGGTCGGCGTGACACCGGGCTGCGCGGCAGCGTCGGACGCGCCGGCGTCAGAGCGCGGCGGCGTGCGGCGCGACGGGACTCGGCAGTTCCGACCTGCCGGAAAGCACCCGGTCGACAGCCGCCGCGCATGCCCGCCCTTCGGCGATCGCCCACACGACGAGGCTCGCGCCGCGCGTCGCGTCGCCGCAGGCGTAGACGCCTTCGGCGCTGGTTTGCCATGCGTCGTCGACCGCGACGGTGCCGGTGCTCGCATGGGTGCCGACGCGGAGTGCGTCGAGCAGTTCCGGAACGTCGGTGCCTACGAAGCCGGCTGCGAGCAGTACGAGGTCGGCCGGCACCTCGGTGCGCGAGCCCTGCACGGTGCGGAACTCACGCTCCATGCCGACACGGACGATCTCGACCGCTTCGACGACCGCGGCACGCACCGCGCCGTGATCGTCGCCGACGAAGCCGACTACTTCGCGCGACCAGGCTTCGTGCACTCCCTCGTCGTGCGCGGGCGAAACACCACGCGTGCTCGGCGCGGACGGCCAGATCGGGTTGACCAGGCCGGTCCGGCGCTCTGGACGCGGATTGTGGTCGAGCACGGTCACCGAGAGCGCGCCCTGGCGATTGACGGTGCCCAGGCAGTCGGCCGCCGTGTCGCCGCCTCCGATGATGATCACGTGCTTGCCCGCGGCGTCGATCTCGGGCTTGGCGATGTCTCCGGCCTGCACGCGATTGCCGAGTGGCAGGTACTGCATCGCCTGGTGCACGCCGGCAAGTTCCCGCCCGGGAATGTCGATCTCGCGCTGGCGCAGCGAGCCGACGGCAAGCACGATCGCGTCGTACTCGGCGCGCAGTTGCGCGACGTCGTCCGGGCCGACACTGGTGTTGACCTGGAACACCGTGCCCTCGGCGGTCATCTGCGCGAGCCGGCGGTCGATGATGTCTTTGGGCATCTTGAAGTCGGGGATCCCGTAACGGAGCAGTCCGCCCAGGCGGTCGTCGCGCTCGACGACGGTGACGTGGTGGCCCGCGCGGGTCAACTGCTGGGCGGCCGCGAGCCCGGCCGGCCCGGAGCCCACGACCGCTACGCGCCTGCCGGTGTGTTCGGCGACGATCTGCGGCTCGACCAGACCGTCGTCGAACGCCTTCTCCACGATCGATATCTCGACCTGCTTGATCGTCACCGGGTCGGTGTTCAGCGCGAGCACGCAGGCGGGTTCGCACGGCGCCGGGCAGATCCAGCCGGTGAACTCGGGGAAGTTGTTGGTGGCGTGCAGTCGCTCGCTGGCGCTCAGGTAGTCATCGCGCGCGACGAACTCGTTCCACTCCGGGATCAGGTTGCCGAGCGGGCACCCGGCGTGGCAGAAGGCGACGCCGCAGTCCATGCAGCGCGACGCCTGCTGCGAGACCACCTCGCCCGACGCGCGCAGGTAGATCGGCTGCCAGTCGCGCACCCGCTCCGCCGGCGGTCGCTTGGGCGTGTCGCTGCGGGCGTACTTCAAGAATCCCTGCGGGTCGTGCGCCACCAGGCAGCCTTTCGACGAGCCGATGTCGGGTATCGCGCGGTCGGCGAGTGGCCGTTGGGTGCGGCCGATAGATCGCCGGCGGAGCGAGACTGCGGTGGCTCGCGAACTTCAGGCGAGCCTACCTGGCGACCCGGCGGGGCCAGCGTTACGCCCGGTGATTCAGGCGACCCTGCGGTGCGCTGCTTTGTCGACGAGGGCGACGAAGACGTGATCGCCGACGAACCGGTCGAATGCCGTGCGGGTGCCGTCCTCCCACACCTCGACGCCGGCCGCCGTGGGAGCCACGCGAAGGGTGCGGCCCGGGCGCAGGCCCGCCGCGTTGAACCGGCCCATCAGCTCGGCGTCGGCCTGCACCTGCTCGCTGATCCGGTCGATGCGGACGACGGCGTCGGGCTCCTGCGCCGCGATAGTCAGCGTGACGAGGTTCACCGAGGTGTCGGTCGTGGCGAACGGCAGGCCGAGCTCGTCCAGCCCGGGGATCGGATTGCCGTGCGGGCACACGAGCGGTTTGTCGAGCAGGGCGACGATTCGTCGCTCGACGGCGTCGCTCATCACGTGCTCCCAGCGGCAGGCCTCGATGTGCAGGTGCTCCCAGTCCAGCCCGATCACGTCCGCGAGCAGCCTTTCGGCCAGGCGGTGCTTGCGCATCACCGCGATCGCCTCGTGCCGTCCGTCGTCGGTGAGTTGCAGGTGGCGGTCGTCGGCGACGTGCAGCAGCCCGTCGCGCTCCATGCGGGCGACGGTCTGGCTGACTGTGGGCCCGCTCTGGCGCAGTCGCTCGGCGATTCGTGCGCGCAGCGGCACCACGCCTTCTTCCTCCAGCTCGTACACGGTCCGCAAATACATCTCGGTCGTGTCGATAAGTTCGCTGTGGTGACTCACGGGGCCTGCTTTTCCGGTCGGGGGACTTGAGCCATGTTAGAACGGACTTCGGACGTGGTCAGTCAGCGAACTCGGCAATCCGGTCACCGAGAGTGCATGGAGGTGGGGCGGTGGATCCGCTGATCAGCGTCGATGCGCTCGCCAGGCGTCTTGACGTCGTTGCGGACGACGTCGTGGTGATCGACGTCCGATGGCGGCTCGGTGGGCCGCCGACGCGCGAAGACTTTCTCGCCGGCCACATTCCCAGCGCGGTGTGGGCCGACCTCGACGCTACGTTCGCCGGCGCACCTGGCCGGGGTGGGCGGCATCCGCTGCCCGAGCCGGCCCACCTGCAGCACGCGCTTCGCGGCCTGGGCATCCGCGACGGCACGGCGGTCGTGGTCTACGACGACGCCGACTCGACTGCCGCCGCGCGTGCCTGGTGGGTACTGCGCTGGGCCGGGTTGGCCGACGTGCGGGTGCTCGACGGTGGGTTCGCAGCGTGGGCCGCGTCCGGCCGCGCGCTCGAGGCCGGACCGGCGCGGCACCCGGTCGCCGGGGGCACGGTCACGGTGCGCGCCGGTGGCATGCCGGCCGTCGACGCGGCCGGCGCCGCGGATCTGGCTCGGGCGGGCGTCCTGCTCGATGCTCGTGCCGCAGCCCGGTACCGCGGCGAGGTCGAGCCGATTGATCCGGTCGCCGGGCACATTCCAGGTGCCCGAAGTGCACCGACGGACGCGAACGTCGCAGCGGACGGCCGGTTGCTGCCCGCCGCCGCGCTGCGACGACGGTTCGCCGAGATCGGCGTGGGCACCGACATCGCGGTCGGGGCGTATTGCGGGTCGGGCGTCACTGCGGCGCACACGATCCTCGCGCTCGAAGTCGCCGGGTTCACGGCAGCGCTCTATCCAGGCTCCTGGAGCGAGTGGATAACCGATCCCGCCCGGGCGGTCGCGACCGGAGTCGAGACACCGATCGCGACCGAACCGAGGAGGTGAATGCCGGCGCGCCTAGGCCGTGTCCCGCAATCCCACGCTCTGCTGCGCGGCGCTCGGATCGGCGCCTGGCTGCGTTGTCGTCGTCGGCAGTGGCTCCGCCACGGCTCTCCTCCGACATGAGCGCAGCCTTGCCATCTGGTTCCTCGCTCGCGACGAGCAGGAATTGCGGGGCACGGAACGCTAGTCGAGGTAGTCGCGAAGGGCCTGCGCCCGCGAGGGATGCCGAAGCTTCGCCATCGTCTCGCGCTCGATCTGACGGATGCGCTCGCGGGAGAGCTTGAACGCACGGCCGATCTCGTCGAGGGTGCGCGGCTGACCGTC
>DASXRA010000035.1:0-4309 GCA_036506855.1 Jatrophihabitantaceae bacterium | reverse complement strand
CTGGGTCAACCTCACCAAAGCCGGCAGCGCCGCTCTACGCGACGAGATCACCCAGCTCAAGCGCGTCATCAACCAGATCGACCGAAACGACAAACGCCACGGCCGCGAACAGACAACCTGAGGGGCAGCGACATCACCTGGCTGCCGTGCCACTTGTCGTAGACGACAGTGGCCCCTGCGCGGCAGGACACGCCGGAGCGTGCGCCGCGCAGGAGCCACGGATCAGACGGTCAGCTGATCGCCGTCAACCATCCCGTGTTCGGCACGCCGATGCCGGTGACCAGGTCGTAGCCAGACGTGAGGGCCAGGCTGCTGTCCTGGTTGAAGGTGCGCACCGAGTAGACGATGCCACCTGAGGCATCGACGCTGTTGGCGTAGTCGGCCCGGACGTTGCCGGCGTCGGGCGGACTGCCTTTCACGTCGTTGAACGCCCCGGCGTGGCCGTAGATCACCGGGTTGAGCAAGCCCGCGCCGTGGCTTGCGGCGTGCTGCAACGACAGCGCCGTCATGCCCGCGAACAGCGGTGAAGCCAGGCTGGTCCCGCCGATGCGGTACTCGTCATAGGCGATGACGCCCTTCGGGAACTTCTGCGTCTCGCCGACGAGCATGCCGGTAGTCGGGTCGGCGTCCATCGCGACGTCCGGATCCTGCCGCTGGCTGCTCGACGTCACCCCATCTTGGTAGTCCGGCCGCTCGAAGAGGGTCGACGTGCCGCCACCTGCGCCGTACAAGAAGGCCGGCGACGTCCAGCCGCTGCCGTCGGTCAAGAGGCTGGCCTTCTCGGTGCCCCAGCCGGTCTGGAACAGCAGGTTGCCGGACTGGCCGATCGCCGTCGATGTGCCGCCGACGCTCGTCACGTACGGGTCCGATGTCGGGTAGTCCGCCTGCACCTTGCCGCTTGACGCGAGCTCGTCGCCGTTGTCGCCCGAGGAGAACATGAAGCTGGTGCCCTCGGTCGCGCCCTGAAGGAACACCTCCTGGTACGCGGCGACGGTGTCCGGGCTCTCGTTGGCCTCGAGGTCGCCCCACGAGTTGGAGACGAGCTGAGCCGTGCCGTCGTCGACGACCTTGCCCAGCGTGTCGAGGAAGTCGGAGTCGAAGCAGCTCGCGGACGCGTAGTAGTGGATGTTCGCGCCCTGCGCCATGGCGTGTACTGCCTCGACGTCGAGCGTCTCCTCGCCGTACCAGCCGGACGCGTCGCACTGACCCGCGTGGCTGAACGCGCGGGGCAGGGTCTGGGTGAGCTGCCCGGCAGCATATGCCCGGTCGCCGTGCCTCGCGGCGTAGGTGGACGCGTCGAAGGCGATCGTCGGCGCCGCGTACGCGTCGGTGATCGCGACGGTAATGCCGGTGCCGTCAAGGCTCGTGGTGCCCTCGTAGGCGGACCGGAACTGCGTGCCGGTGTAGCCACACGGCGCGTAGGGCAGCGTCTGCCCCTCGAACTTCGGCAGCGGCGTCGAGTTGTCAGCCTGGACGCTCGCCGATTTCTCGCCGTAGTACGCAGAGCACGGCCGAGCGTTGCGGAAGCCGGCCGGCGGCGGAGCACTCGCCGGCTTCACGATCTTTGGCGTGGTGTCCAGGCCGGACACGGTGAGGACGGAGGCGGCAATGTCTCCAGGCACCTTAAGCAGCGAGGCCGGTGCCTGCACGGTGTGCCCGTCGTGGAGGTACCGCTCGATCTGCGCACCGAACGCCTTCTCGGCTGCGCTCACGGTGCCCTTGACGGTGACATAGCGGTTGCTGGCGCCGACTCCGGTGACCTTGAGGCCGGCCGAGGTGAGGTAGGACGACACCGCCTGAACTGTGGCGTCGGTTGTTCCGAACTGGGCCTGGTACTGCGCCGGGGTCAGGAACTGGTGGTAGCTGGCGCTGCCCGGCGTGGCCATCGCGATGGCGGCCTCTTTGACTGCGGCGAGGCCGCCGCGCGGGGCGAGGTACACCCGCGCACTGACCGGGGCTGATGCGCTCGCGCCGCCCAGATGGGTTGCGTGCGCCGTCCACAGCGGCTTGGTGTTCGGGACGGTCTTCTCCGACGGCCCTGCCGTTGCCGGACTCGCCGCCAGAGCGGCGACGAGTACCGCCGCCAGCGCGGCGGCGAGCACTGCGCCAACCGTGATCGTCTTCGCAGTGATCCTGCGTCTGCGCATGCATTCCTCCACTTGTGATGGATCGACCACTCGTCTCCCCGGGCGCCCAGCGGCTCAATCTAGGCCGCACCGTGCCGAATGTCTGCAATGCATGGCAGCTGTGCGCGAAATGTGCCACAGAGTTAACGCAGGGGCGACACGGTCAAGTCTGAATCCGGCCGGCTGTCTTCGCTCGCTCGACCTCGGCCACGCCGGCCTCGCGCATGCGTCCGGCGGCGGTGAGGGCCGCAGCCCGGTCGGCGTTGATCGTCGACCAGGCACTGCCGCGCCGACGCCGCGAGTACCGCTGCAGGTAGTAGGTGGCGTCCAGTGCGCGTCGGACGCTGTCGATCCAGCCGAAGCACAAGGCGCCGTCGAGTGCCTCGGGTTGGGTGACTGTGACAGCGCCCGTGTTCTTCTTCGCGATCATCAGCCATACGCCGTCGGGCTCCTGGTGATGATCGGTCAGCCACGCCTCCCACTGACCGGCGTCGCGCGCCATGACGACCGGCGCCCCGTCGAGGCGATCCAGCACATTAGCGGATCGTGCGATGCCGCGTAGCGCCGCCGTCATGGCTGGTCCTCTCAGCTCGTGTCTTCTTTCAGCCGTGACCCTAGGCGGACCTACTGACAACGCGACCGACGTCCGAGGGCTCTGCTTTGCTCGACGCGGACTGCACATCTGACGTTGGGAGGCCTCGTGGCTGTCGAATGGACGCTGACGATCGACTGCGCGAATCCGGCGAGGCTGGCCGACTTCTGGAGCGTGGCGCTGGGATACGTCCTGGCTCCTCCACCGGCGGGCTTCGACACCTGGGAGGAGTGGTTCGTCCGCTTCGGCGTTCCCGAAGACGAGTGGGACGACGGCGCCGCGCTGGCCGACCCCGACGGGGTGCGACCGTGGATCTCCTTCCTCAAGGTCCCGGAGTCCAAGATCGTGAAGAACCGTGTGCACATAGACGTCCAGGCCGGCGGCGGTCGCGCCCAGCCGTGGGACCTTCGATGGGCGCGGGTGACCGAAGCGGTCGAGCGGCTCACTGCCGCCGGCGCCACCGTGATCGGTGAGGTGGCCCAGGACGGCCAGCCCGACCACGTCGTGATGGCCGACCCGGAGGGAAACGAGTTCTGCGTTGTCTAGCCAGTCAGCGTTCGAGCGCGAGGCGTCCCGCCAGCGCGATCATGACCGTGCCGGACGCGACATCGAGCCCTTGCCTGGCTCGCCGGCGCCGTGACATCCACGCGCTCAACCGGCCGCCGGCAAGGCCGACGCTGCCGTCGACGAGCAGCTCGAACGCGATGAAGATGATCCCGAGCACGGCGAACTGCAACGGGACGTCACCCGCACCGCGATCGACGAACTGCGGCAGGAGCGCGATCGAGAACGTGGCCATCTTGGGATTGACCAGGTTCGTCAGCGCACCGCGAAGGTAGGCGCGACGACCCGACAGCCCCAGGTCGTCCGAGTCCGCGGAGAGCGCACCACCGCGACGCGCGCTGCGGATTGCCTGCACACCGAGGTAGAGCAGGTAGGCAGCACCGGCAACTCGCAGGATCGTGAACGCCGTCGGCGCCGCGGCGAACAACGCCGACAGGCCGGCGGCCGCGAGCGAGATGTGGACGACCTCGCTGGAGGCGACCCCGCACGCGGCGAGGAATCCGGCACGCGATCCGCCGCGAGCGCCGGTTACGAGGACGAACATCATGTCCGGGCCGGGGGCGATCATCGCCAGTGCCACCACGATCACGTACACGCCGAGCAGGTGCGCGTTCACGTCCGGCGACGCTACCTGGCGTGGCCGTGTCAGTGCGGCTCGGCGGGCGGGTTCTCGCCGGTGGCGATCGTCCGCTGCGTCCAGGCGACGTCGTGCCACGAGCCGTGCTTCCATCCGATGCCGCGGTAGACGCCGATCGGTTCGAATCCCATTGCGCGGTGCAGGCCTTCGCTCGCGTCGTTCGGCAGCGTCATACCCGCGACGGCAGTGCGGAAGCCGCGCTCGGCGAGACGGGCGAGCAGCGCGTCGTACAGCATGCGGCCACTGCCGGTGCGCCGCCGGCCGCGCTCCACGTACACGCTGACCTCGCACGACCAGCGGTATGCCTCGCGTGACTTGTACGGTCCGCCGTAGGCGTAGCCGACGATGCGGCCGTCGTCCTCCAGCACGATCCACGCATGCGTGCGCACA
>DASXRA010000034.1:0-2377 GCA_036506855.1 Jatrophihabitantaceae bacterium | reverse complement strand
ATGGAACGCCCGTGACGGTCAACGGCACACACGGCTACTACCAGGCTGGATCCAGTTCGCTCCCGTACCGACCGGAAAGACCTACGTCCACACGGGGCACACCGGCGCCGACGGGTTCCAGCTCGTCGCGGCCGCCGTTGGTTCCGCCCCTGTCGAGCGCGATCGCGTGGCCGATCAGCAAGGACAGCTGGGCTGTACTCACGGCCGGTCCCGCCTCGTTCAGCTACATCGACGGCAAGCTGGAGACGCCTGCAGTCATGCCGTCCCAGGCTGTCATGGTCGATCTGGCCGAATCGGTACGCCTGCGCGAATCGCCTACCGTCGCTCCGGTGAAGGTCGACTACCTGCCGGCCAACCTCGAACTGTTGTCCGTGCAGCAGTTCTTGGAGAGCCCGTCGACCTTCGACAACCGATTCGGAAGCAGCTACCGAGACCTCATGTTCGTCGACCGCTCCGCGAGCCGGTCCCAACTGTTCACCCTCGACGTCGGCGTGCTCGTCGCGCCGCAGAAGCCGCTCGAACTGAAGGACCTGCCCGATGCCCGCACCGTCGCCTCAGGGAACTGGTCGCCCAAGCCGTACGACCCGGCCAAGCAATGGACCCAGACGACCATCGCCGGGCACCGAGCGTTCGTCTCCGCGCACGACGTGATCGTCGACTGGGGCGGCGTCGAGGTGCACGTCACGAACGAAAACTTCCCATACGCGGTCAAGCCGGTCCTGAGCCAGCGCGAACTGATCCGGATCGCAGCATCGCTCACTGTGCCGCCATCCGGGGCCATCGGCAACGGCTACCGCCTCAGTCAGGCTGTGCCCGCAGCCAACCTCCGCTAACCCGGGCGAACCCAAGTTCGCGCAGCGCTGCGGTGGCCCCGCCGCGTTGACCTGCCGCATTGATCCGAGAGCGGGACAACGCGGCGGGCCCGCAACTGCGTCTGGTATCTGAGAGCCTGGTCCGAGAGTGCCGACGACAGGGGCACGGGAGGCCCAGTGACGTTCGAGGAGTTCGCGGCGACGCGGCTCGATGCGGTGCTGCGCTTTGCCGTCGTGCTCACGAACGACCGGGGACTCGCCGAGGACGTCGTGCAGGAGGTGCTGATCCGTGCATACGGACGCTGGGCGCAGATCGCCGAGCTGGACTACCCCGAGGCGTACGTGCGCCGCATGGTGGTCAACGAGTTCCTGTCGTGGCGCCGCAAGTGGGCACGCTACGTCCCGTACGCCGAGGTCGAGCCGGACGTGCGCGAACCCGATCACGCAGCAGCACAGGCCGAGCGGTCCGCGATGCTTGCCGAGGTGGGCAAATTGCCGCGCAGGCAGCGGGCCGTCCTGGTGCTGCGCTACTACGAAGGGCTGTCCGATGCACAAATTGGCGAGATTCTCGGCTGCGCCGAGACGACGGTGCGCGGCTACGCGTTCCGCGGTCTCGCGGCGCTGCGGATCGAGCTGACGTCGTCCGCGATGAAATCGGAGGATCCGACATGAGCCGGCCGGGCGGGCGCCGCAGCGAGGACGACCTGCGCGCCGCGTTCGCCGCCAAGGCGACGCAGGCGCCCAAGGCCGAGGACGTCCTGCGCGCCGTGCGCCGGGCGACCCGGCCACGCCCGAGCAGGCTGCGCTGGTTGCTGCCCGCAGTCGCGGCTGCCGCGGCCGTCGCCATCGCAGTGCCGATCGCGCTGAGCGTCAGCGACTCGACCGGCGGGCCGTCGAGGAAGGCTCCCGCGAACGCGGCCGCCGGTGGTGGCGTCGACGCGAGCAAGGAGGCGCGGGGCGCCGCGTCGCCCAGTGCGCCGGCTGCGATGTCTGCCAACGGCGTGTGCCGTCCGGATCAGGTGCGCGCAGCAGTGACGGTGCGCCGCGACGCCGGTGTCGAGCGCGCCACGCTCACCGTGACGGCACTTGCCGACTGCAGGATCGCGCGCGTTCCGCGAGTCACGTGGAACGGGGCGACCGTGCTCGCCGCCGTGCCCGCGCCTACCTACGGCGACACGCAGCACAGGAGCGGCGCCTCGAGCGAGGCGAGCACGGACCCGTACGGTCGGCTCGCGGCCGGCGCCACGGCGACGGCCACCATCCATGCCGCCGACCAGTGCAGCACACGGTCCGGAGACACCGTCCGCGTCGACTGGGGGGCCGGCGAGGTCGAGCTGCACGCCACCGGAGTGGCGCCCCGATGCGAGGCAGCAGCACAGCCGGCCAAGCTGAATATCGGGCCGTTCAGTGGCCTGTCCTAGCCTCGGCGACAGCGGATGCTCAGGGTCGGAATCAGCTGATTCCCGTACCCTGACCGGGGTGAGGAGCCGGGCCGTCATCGACTACGCGCTGCAGCGACGCGCGCGGCTGACCGACGTCGCCGTCGGACGGGTCTCACTCGGCGA
>DASXRA010000033.1:0-5539 GCA_036506855.1 Jatrophihabitantaceae bacterium | reverse complement strand
GGCGCCTGCGCGGTTGGCGTCCGCACGACGTTCGACGAGCTGCTGCTGCATGCGCTCAGCGCTGCCGCGATGACTACGGCCGCGACCGGTCCGAAGCGCCGGGGGCCAGGGGTTGATGTCGGCATGCTGCCATCTTGCTCGCGTCTGCCCGCTCCGGCGGGCGGGCCCGCGTCCGGGTCAGCTGCGGTGCGTCGGGACGACGGCCACCGGGCACGTCGCGTGGTGCAGCACCGCCTGGCTGACGGACCCGAGCAGCGTGCCGGTCAGCGCGTGGTGCCCGTGGCTGCCGACGACGACCAGGTGCTGCGACAGGGACGCAAGAACCAAGCCGTCCGCCGGATGGTCGCGGATCACCTCGGTGTGGACCTCGACGTCGGGGAACTTCTCACGCCAGCCGGCGACCGTCTCGGCCAGCCACGCCTCGACCGACGCGGGCGCCGGCGGCTCGGCCCGCCACATCATCGTCGCGAGCAGATCGGGGTGCCAGCACAGCACGGCACGCAGCGGCACCTGGTGCCGGCTGGCATGTTCGAACGCGAACTCGAGCACGGGCTCGGACGCGTCGGTGCCGTCCACTCCGACGACGACGGCGGGCCGCTCTTCGGGCAGTCCGGCCGGTCCGCGGACGACGACCGCGGGGCAGGTCGAGCGGGCGGACGCCGACGCGCTGACCGAGCCGAGCACGGTGGAGCCGACGGCCTTGAGGTGACGCGAACCGAGCACGAGCAGGCTCGCGAACGCGGATTCGTCGACGAGCACCTCGGCCGGGTCGCCGTCAACAGCCTCGCCCGCCACGTCGACATCGGCATCGAGCTCGCGGGCGCGATCGACCGTGTTCGCGATCAGCTGCTCGGCGACGTAGCGCCCCTGCTGCAGATCCGCGCCCGGGACGTCGGCGTACATCGGTATCCGGCCGTACGTGTACCGCCAGCGGTAGGCGTAGACCAGCCGGATCGCGACGTCGCTCACGTGCGCGTCGGCGAGCGCCCACCGCAGCGCGACCTCGGCACCCGGTGACTGGTTGATACCTACGACGATCGGTTGCCGTTCTGCGGACATCGAATCTCCCGAGTCATTGGCGATCGAGCGCGGCCTGCTGCAACGCGTCCAGCGCCCTTACGTCGATGCTCGCGGCGAATCCGAGCCCGGCCCAGAGCCTTAGGTCCCACGCGATCGTGGACGAAGGACGGTGCCGGACATGTACCGAGTCGGCTCACTGTGGGCTCATCGGATTTGAGGGGGCGTGTCCCGATGGGATACCCGCCGCGGAACGGGCGGCTTCCCCGCGTCGTGGGGTCGCTCAGAGCCCAGCTCAGCCTCGCCGAGTTGACAAGCGAGCGCGGGCCGCAGGTGATCGTGCTCAGCGGGCCGTGCGCGATATCGAGCGTTGCCGCCGCGCGCGGCCGCCGGGGCTTCGTCCCGAACGAGCACCAGGTGCGTGTCGGTCAGGTCGCGAACTGCCCGGTGTATGCCGACGCCGAGCAGATCAGGATGTGCCCCCACGAGGTGATCGTTCTCGATGCTGGCTGGCGTTCCGGCACCGGCAGCGGCGATCCCGCGTTCGTCACCCGCCCCGAATCGCCTGCGGAACGCCAGCAGCGGGTTTTCTCCGCGCGGGCGCGCGGAGCGGAGCCGTGATCGGGACTGTCGCCGCCGAGCGCGGTGGGGGCCGCGGCGGTCAGACCGGAGCGGGCAATCCGCCTGTGAATCCCCGGGTCACTCGATCATCTTTGCGTCCAGGCGATGGCGTGCCGACCGGCGGCGCCCGCGTACCGCGACCCGAGCGAGCAGCACGGCCGCCGACGGCACGAGCGCCAGCACCAGCACGCACGGCTTGGCCGACAGCCCGGGCAGCGCCAAGCTCGTCCGGAACTGTGCCGTGCCGAGCGAGGCCCACAATCCGTAGCAGAGCGCGGCGACGCTCACGAGGCTGACCCCGACGAGGCTGCCCGGCAGTCGCAGGTCGGGCCGATCACCGCTCAGCACGTCGACCCGTTCGGGATCGACGCCATGGCCCATCTGCAGCAGGGCACCGGCCAGCGGACGCCGATCGCCACCGGTCGCGAACAGGGCCGCCTGGTCGGCGTCCAGCTCGGCGGCGAGGGCCAACCGTTGCGAGATCAACCCGCACAGCGGCAGCGCGAAGGCGGCGCGCGCCGCGACCTGGGCCACGAACAGCCGGAGTGGATCGCGCGCTCGACGGTGCGCCGACTCGTGCGCGATCACCGCTTCGAGTTCGTCGCGTCCCAGGGTCCGGACCGCGCCCGTGGAGACGTAGGTACGCGGACGCAGCAGGCCGGCGCAGAACGCCTGCGGCTCGCGCGCGTCGAACACGAGGACGTCGGGATGCGCGGCCAGCCGGTCGACGACACGCAGCGCGGCCACTTGGCGTCGGTAGGCCCGCGTCCCGGCGATCGTGAAACGCAGGGCCCGGAGGAGCACTACCGCGCCCAGCCCGGCAATCGCCAACAGCACGAGCGCTGCCGCGTTCGCGGCGGGGTAGCTCAGGTGGACGCCCGCGGCGCTGAACGTGTGCGGTGAGGGACCGCCGAGCGCGATCCGGGTCGGCCCGAGCAGCAGCGCGGCGACCGCGATGCCCAGCACCGGGACGGCGAGCGAGAACTGCAGGAGCTGCAGCCGCCACCGCGACGCCCCCCGCCGCATGCCCGCTACCCGTCCCGCGCGATGCGTTCGAGTTCGCGGCGCCGCTTGGGGTCGAGGTCGGCCACCCGGCGGGCGAAATGGCTGAGCGCGACGTCGCCGTACTGCTCGATCATCGCGTCGGCATCTGCCTCGGCCCGCCTGCGCATGTACTCCTCGCGCGACAGGGCCGGGCGGTAGTGGTCGGTCTTGCCCTCTCGGCGGCGCTCGGCCAGTCGCTTGGTCTCCAGCCGGACGCACACCGTCAGGTACGTCGTGTATGCGCGTGCCTTGCGCCGCCGGGCATTGAGGGCATCCATCAGGTCACGCACGGAGGCTTCGCCGCGCGACCAGATCTCGTCCATGACCTCCGCCTCGAGCTCGTGCAGAGACGGTGGCGGTTCCGAGCGTCTGGCCATGACAACTACGCACCGTACTAGATGCGTGGTGAACCAACACCTACGATGCTGCGTAGTCCTATGAGGTGTAGTAGATGATGGTCCGACAGAACGGAGATCTGAATGATCAGGCGCATCGCCGTGCTCGCGGCAGCGGGCGTGATGACCCTCGGCTTGACGACAACGGCCGGGGCGCAGCCGCGCGTCGCGGGCCCGACCCAGGCCGACCAGGTGATCCAGTGGAACCAAGAGCTCATCGCAGCGATCCAGGTGGCCGGCGCGCAGCCGGCCACGGTCCAGCCCACCCGGACGTTCGCGATCACCCAGCTGGCCGTCTACGACGCGGTCAGTGCGATCGTCGGCGGGCACGCGCCGTTGCTGCTACGACTGCTCGCCCCGCGCAGTGCCTCCCCGGACGCGGCTGCGGCGGCAGCGGCGCACACCGCGCTGGTCGCGCTGTTGCCCAGCCAGCAGCCGGCGCTCGACGCGAAGTTCCAGGATTCGCTGGCGCAGCTCGGCTCGGGCCCGCACGTCCGGGACGGCATCAGGGTCGGCGAGCGGGCGGCCTGGGCGGTTCTGGCCGCGCGTGCAAACGACGGCTCGGACGCGACGCCGCCGCCGTACGTCGCGCAGCCCGGTCCCGGCGAGTACCAACTGACGCCGCCGAACTTCCCGACGCCGGTGTTCACGCATTGGGCGAACGTCGAGCCGTTCGTGCTCGACAGCGGCGACCAGTTCCGCGTCCCGCCGCCGCCGGCCGTCACGAGCGCGCACTACGCGGACGACTTCAACGAGGTGAAGGCGCTGGGCGACCTGAACAGCACGACGCGGAGCAGCGAGCAGGCCGACATCGGCCGGTTCTGGAGCGCGGCCCCGGTGTGGATCGTCTGGAACCAGATCGCGCAGACCGCCGCCGCAACGTTGCACAACGGCCTCGCGGCGAACGCGCGCATGTTCGCGATGCTCGACGTGACGCTGGCAGACGGCGTGATCGCGCTGTACGACTCCAAGTACGCCTACCACCGGTGGCGCCCGATCACGGCCGTCCGAGCGGCCGACGACGACGGCAACCCGGCCACGGCGGGTGACCCGAACTGGACCGCCCTGTCCAACACGGCACCGGATCCGAGCTACCCCGGCGCCCACGCCGAGATCAGCCAGTCGGCGGCGTCCGCGTTGCGGGACTACTTCGGCACCGACCGCCTGGACTTCTCATTGACGAACGCGAGCCTGCCGGGCGTCGTCCGCGGCTTCCAGAGCTTCTCGCAGGCAGCCGACGAGGCGGCAGCGAGCCGGATCTACTCCGGGCAGCATTTCCGCTACGACGAGGATGCCGGCCAGGCACTCGGCGACCAGGTCGCCGACTTCGTGGCGAGCCACTAGCCCGCCGGTTTTGGCCGCCCAGCGTCATATAGACACCTGGGCGGCCAAAACCGAGCAGCGGCCCTACGTCGGCTGCTCGGCTACGACGAACTGCACGCGCCCCTCGGGGTCGGTCGTCGCGTCGAGGGCCTTGTCGTCGAGCATGCTGGCCGCGGCGGTGTCCAGGAACACGCGGGCGCCCGCGGTGTCGAGAACGGCGTCGCCGCCGGAGGGCTCCGGCGCCAGACTGAGCGTCAGCGATCCGGCCGCCGGATCGGACGCGATGCGCATGCCGCCGCCTTCGGGCACTTCCGGCCGGGCGATGAGATTGCGGATCTCGGCTGCGGCGGTGTCGGTCACGGTGAGCATGGTTCGAACCTCCTCATGGTTCCATTCGGGCAAGTCACCTCTCATACCGGCGCCACGCTGCGCGCGGTCATACCCCGCAGAGGGGCAGTGAGAGAGGGACGGCATCGAGGCAGTCGAGTCCACAGCCGGCGCCGAGCAGTCGGCGCAGGCGCAGGTCTGACACCTGATTCGGCAGGTCTGCCTCTTTCGAGCGGTCGTCAGTTATCGGCCGTCCACGTCCCACGCTTCACGCTGCGGCGGCGTACGTCAAATGTCGGGGCTGCCTTCGTGCCACACCGGCGGGTTTGCCGGGCATGGCACGGTACGTCGTACTCGCTCCGTCAGCATGGGGTCACTGACTGGTTGATGTGGCCTGGCTGTGTGAGGATCGCCGACATGGAGGCGGGGTCGGGGCTGACGAGTCTGCGCCGATCATGGCTCGAACGGGTACTCGACGTGGTACGGGTACTCGGGGCAAGTGACGACCTGAACCAGATCCTGGATCGCGTCGTCGAGGCCGTGGTCGAGGTGCTGGAGTTTGGTGCTGCGGCCATCAATGTCACGACCCCGGACGGCGCTGCGCTGCGCGTGGACGCGGTGGCCGGGCCGCCCGAGGCACTGGAGCTGCGCGGGCAGAGCAGCGAGATGCAGTACTGGGTGGACCTGCTCGAGGCGTCCGAGCCCTGGGGATCGCTCCGGTTCTTCAGCCACGAGCGCGACCAGACGCTGATGAACCGGGTGGTCAGCTGGACACCGAAGCCGACGGACGAGTCGGATCCGGACACCTGGCA
>DASXRA010000032.1:0-1714 GCA_036506855.1 Jatrophihabitantaceae bacterium | reverse complement strand
CGTCGAGATCGACGCCGACCTTGAAACGCCGGTCGGCGGCCATGACTTGCACCGCGGTCGCGCCGCCGATCGAGTGGCCGACGATCCCGACGTGTTGCAGGTCGAGGTGGTCCGCGAGAGGCGAGTTCGGTTCGAGTTGCGCGAGTCGGCTCAGCTGGTCGAGCGCGAAGCTGCTGTCGGCGGTGCGGATGTCGATCAAGCGCTCGACGTCCGGATGCGGCGGCGGCCCCATCACGTCCGGGTGGGTTGTCTGCCCGACGACCTGTCCCCGGGCCAGTACGGAGACGGCGGACTCGTAGGGCACGCTCAGGGCGATGACCACGTAGCCGCGGCTGGCGAGGTCGGCGCACAGTGCCGTGTACAGCTCGCGTGGGTTGGAGAGCCCCGGTGAGAACAGCAGCACCGGCCAGGTCTTCTCGGCGCTGCTGATCGGAGTGCCGAACATGGCGTGAGTCCTGACGCTGCCGAAGGAGGCGAACATGAACGACGGCATGCCGCCGACCGAGCCCGGCAAGTTCCCTTGCGCCTCGAAGTACGGAACTGCGTGTCCGTTGCTCGCGTCGCTCGGGTACCAGGCCTGCGCGATCACCTGCCGGTGGTCGGACGGGTTCGCGGTCAGCGTCTCCGGGCGCTGACTGTCGGTCCAGCGGAAGATCTCGCTGCCGACCTTGTGCGGTCCCGCCGGCTTGGGCAACGTCGGCACGAACGCCGTCAGCAGCGCGACACCCGCGACGGCGAGCCCGACGACGAGCACGCCTCTTCCGATCACCCGGCGCCAGCGGCGGGAGTGACCGGGCCGCCAGCGCCGAAGCGCGGCCGCAGCCGTGACGGCCAGGGCAAGGACCTGCCACGGCACGAGCTGCCACTGAACCCCGTTGACCGCGAGCGTGATGAACGCGAGCACGAGCGCACCGACGGACACGGCCTCAAGAGCGGCGGGGCGCCGACGTCGGGAGAGCGCCCACCACAACGCGGCCGCGAGCGCAGCGACGACCATCAGGCCGTCGATGATGCTCACTTCGACTCGATGCTGTGACCGTCGGCCGGGACGACGTTGAAGCTGAACATCATCCCGCTCTCGTGGTGCTCGGCGATGTGGCAGTGCGCCATCCAGATGCCCGGGTTCGTCACGTCGAGCAGGATGTCGACGGTCTCGCCGGTTCGCACCAGCACCGTGTCCTTCCAGACCAAGTTCCCCTCCCTCGCGCCGTCGCGCGCGAGCACGACGAAGCGGCCGGCGCCGTGGACATGGAACGGGTGGTGCATCGGATGGTCGGAGTCCATCTCGTTGACCAGCCGCAGCTTGACCTGATCGCCGACGCGGAAGCGCCAGTCGATCGCGTGGTTGGCGGCACCCGTTTCTCGGTCGACGAAGCTCCAATGCATGTTCGCCGGCGTCGTGATCCGGTTGACGTCGACCATGTCGTCCTCCCACTCGATGCCACCGGCGTCGCCGTGCTGCTCGTGGCTGTGGTCTGACTGGCCGCCGCTCTCGCCGTGCTGGGCGTGCTCGTGCTTCTCGTGCTGCTCACGTCCGTGAGAGTCGTCGGCCTCGCCGCCATGTCCGTTATGGGCGTGTCCTTCGTGTCCGGCGTCGTCTCCATCGGCGTGGCCGTGACCGGACTGCTTCTCCTGCAGGCCCCGCTCGCCGTGCTCATCCTTGTGGTTGCGGTGCCCGTGGTGGTCGTGCGTGCTGTGCTCTGAGGCCTGCGCG
>DASXRA010000031.1:0-10137 GCA_036506855.1 Jatrophihabitantaceae bacterium | reverse complement strand
CCCGGGCCAGACCTCGTTGACGCGGGTGAAATCGCCTTTGCCGCTCGACTGATCCTTGGTCACCGTGATGCGGACCTGGGTTGTCGAGACCGTGCTCGCGAACGGCACCTGACGCTGTACGTCCGCGTTGCCGGTGATCGACGCCACCGGCTGCCACGTCGTGCCGTCCCATGCGTCGACCGTGAAGTCCTGCGGCACACCGTCCACATTGGACAGCAGAGTGATGCCCGGCAGACTGACGTTGCTCGGCGCGGTGATGGTCAGGACGTCCGGGTAGGCACCGATCGTGTCGTCATTCCAGAACGTGTCGGTGTTTCCGTCGATGGCGTTGCCCGGCACATAGGTTCGCGGCTGGCCGTCATTGCCGGTGTTCGGCGCATGGAAGGACGACGCAGTCGCGGATGTGCCTGCCGGCCAAGCGGGTTTCGGCGGCGGTGCGTCACGCTTGAGCGTGGCGACGCCTTGCCCGAGCGCGCCGAGCGGGTTGGTCACGTCACCGGCCGTCGAGAGCACCCGCACCGGGCGGACGTCGCGGCTGGCCGGCGCGACGACGTAGCGGTGCCACGACGGAGGCGAGCCAGCCGCCGGTGGGGCCGACAGCGCGCCGCCCAGCAGCACGGCGGTGGCGAGCACGCTAAGGGTGCGTCGGTACATAGCGAAGCCCTTCATCGTGGGTAGGCGGTCAGTTCGACGACGCGCGAGTAGTCGCCGCTGTTCGACGCCGTGATCGACAAGCGCACCGCGCTCGCCACTACCGCGTCGAACGAGACGTTGATGTGCCCGACCTGGTTGTCGCGGATCTGCCCGACCGTGCGCCACTGCCCGTCCACGAGCACTGCCACGTCCGCATCACGCAGCCCGTACTGGGAGGCCGGGTACCGCTGGGAGTCGAGTGTGTCGACGTCCACCCGGCCGATCTCGGCGGGCGCCGCGAGGGCAACCTGCACCGTGTCAGGGAAGACGAAGATGGTGTCGTCGTTCCACCCGTTGCCGCTCCCCCAACGATCAGAGGTGGCATCGCCGTCGATCACCGACTCGGCGGGATAGCCCGGATGCGTGGACGAGGCGGTCACGGTGCCGAATCGGGTCGCCGGGCCAACCATGATCGGGACGTCGGCGTGGATGTCGCCGGTGGCGACGGTCAGCGTCGCCGTAGACGGGATCGGCGCGCTGGTCGGCGCGCCGACCCGAAGCGGCACGCTGACCGTGCTGTCCCGCCCGACGGTGACTGTCGTGCTCGCCGGCGACACGCTCAGCCCGCCGTCCACCGCAGCGGTCACGGTCACCGCGCCGGACGTGCCGCCGAACCGCCGTACGGTCACGGCGCTGGGCACCGTCTGCCCCGGCGCGACGCCGACTGTGCGCGGTGCCGTCAGCGCGATCGCCCCGTCAGCCCCGACCGGTGCCAAGGCCGACCGCACGCGGACGCTCGGGCGCAGGCTGACCGGGCCGAGCAGTCCGGACCGGCGGCTGTCGCCGTGCGCGTTGGCGAGCGTGTTCGTGACCGTCACGGACACGTCGTTGCTGCCGGCATGCAACGCGTCAGTCACATCGAGCCGGTACGGCTGCCACAGAACCGGGTCGAACGCGTGGCCGTTGACGCTCACGTCGGCCACGTCGCGCACGTCGCCGAGGTCGAGGGTCCACCGGTGCCCGGCGAGTTGCACCGCGGACAGGTCGATCCCGTGCTGGTACGTGGCACTGCCTGAGTACGTCGGATGGGTTGCCGTCCACGAGCCGAGCGGGCCGGACGTGGACGTCGAGCCGAGCTGCATCGTCCAGTCGCCGCCGAGGGCGACCGGCGCGAGCGGGTCGGTGACCTGCACCGTCCCGGCGAGGTATTCACCGTCCGCGGTGGCGACGAGCGGATAGCTGCCCGGAGCCTTCACGTCAGCAGTCACCGAATCGTCCGCAGCCGTGAGCGACGCCGCGTCGAGCCCGTCGACGGCACCGCCCGCGACCAGGTGCGGCACGTCCTGCGGAGACGGCGTCGCCTGGCGGAACACGACGATCGACGTCTCGTACGGATCGAGCCGCAGCGGCACAGTGGCCGCCTGGCCGCGCACCTCGAACTGCGGGGCGATCGCCGTGCTGCCGGTGCGCGGGTCCCAGATCTCCGGTGTACGCCCGACGGGGAAAGTCGCGTCGGTGTAGGCGGGCGCGCGGCCCTCGTTGTTCACCATGAACGCGACGTCGTTGCCGGAATAGACGCGCAGCACGCGCACGTCGGGCTGCCGCGGCGACAGAACCGCGGCAGGCATACCGGGGACGTTGCCAAGCGAACTCGCGTCGGCGACCCGGACCACGTGGGCGGATCGGACCAGCGTGGTCAGCGCGGCGTGCAGGTCGGCGTCATGCCCGTCGGTCTCCTCCGTGGGCAGCGTGCCGACCGCGACGAGCGTCCCACCGGATCCGACGAAGTCGGCGAGCGTGTGGACGGCCGCGAGTGCCAGGGTCGGCGTCTGCGGCAGCACCGCGAACCGGTAGCGCTGCGCCCCGACGGCCAGCGCGCCACCCTGCACCCGTGCTGGCGCGCGGACCGCCGGATCGCCCGATAGCGCACCCTCGTCGAGCAGGTCGAAGTCGACCTGCGAGTTCTCCAGGGCGTCGTTGGCGGCGGTGAACGCCGCGTCGATGCCGCCTGCCTGCGGGGTGTGCTGCCAGGTGGCCGCCGCGCTCGACGGATCGATCAACGCCGTCTGCGCACGCGCCTGACCCTTGGCGATCTGCATGACGCGCCCGGTCCATGCGGTCAGCGACGCGGCGTCGTGCCACCACGGGTTGTCGGTCTGGAACGGCGGCGGGTAGACGACGTTGCCCGGATCGGTCCACATCGCGTGGTACACGTCGAGGCTGATTCCCCGAACGGCGAACGCCCCGATCAGCGAGCGCATGAAGTCCGGCGTGATCCACCAGCCCATCGCTCCGAAGTTCTCGAGCAATACCTGCTGCTGGCCGTTCTGGTGGGCCACACTTGCCGGCCAGCGCGGCAACATCGTCCGACTGCCCTGCGAGTACTGGTCGAAGACCACGTCGGTGCCCGGCACCTGCGCCCACTGGTTGTCCTTGAGGATGTCGCCACTCACGTCGAGCTGGCCGGCAGGCCCGAACTCGTCGTGCAGCGGGTTGGAGATGTAGCCGACGTTGTGCTGGCCCATCCAGGTCGCCTGCTGGTGGTAGTAGGCCTCGGCGAAACGGTCCGAGACGGCCCGCCAGTAGTCGCCACGCAGCGTCCGGCCGGTCGGGCCGAGGTCGTCGAAGACGCCGGTGAGCGCCAGGCCGGGCGTCGTGCCGAACCGTGCCAGCGCGTCCGGGAGTGACGGCGACCAGGGCGTGCCGGTCAGCGTCGGCTCGTCGTCCCAGAAGCCGCGGATCACCGTGCCGAACGCGTCCGGGAAGTGGCGGTAGTACTCACCCGGAACGGCGTCCATGAAGCGCGCCACGGCCTCGTCGCTCATCAGGTCGAGGTAGCTGCCGCTCGTCCTCGACGCGGTGAACGTGTCGAGCGTCCAGGTGCCTGCCGGCGCCTGCCAGGTGCCGCCGGCGGTCGCCGCCTTCGTGAGATCGATGAGCCCGCCTGACGATCCGGCCGGACGCGCCGACGCACCGACCACGTCGACGGGGGCGCCACCCGCGTGCGGGGCGAAGTCGTCCAGCGCCGAGGAATCGTCGAACGTCTGCCGGTACAGCGTGCTGCCGTCCGGCGCGGAGACTTGCAGGTCGTCGTAGGACGAGCGTTGCGTGGCCACCGCCCGGACGCCGATCGTCCCGGTGGCGTAGGTGCCGTCGGTGACGGCAAGCCGCTGCGTGCCGTCAATGGCCGTGGTGATCGTGTTCCCGCGCAGGTCGATGCGGATCTCGTGCTCGTCACCGGCGACGAACCCGGCAATCGGCGGCGACGTAGCGAGTTGCTGGAACGACCCGGCCACCTGGCGGTAGACGAACACCGAGCCGTCCTGGTTGGTGTCGACGAGGTAGCCGTTATTCTCGTCCGCCGCGCGCACGACGATCCCAGCGGCGCCGGAATCGCTGCGGCGGTGCGCCGTGACCGTGTAGTCGCTCCAGTCGCTGCCCACCTTCAGGATGCGGACGCCCTGCAGCGAGGCCGCGTCCACGATCAGGCGGCCGTTCTCGACGGCGAGCCCGGACGGCACCAGCGATACGGTCGCCGGTCCAGTGACAGTGCGCTGCTGGCGCGCGAGCGACTGCGCGGCCAACTCCGGATGCGGCGCGTACGTGTGACCGCTGACCGTGCCGCCGTTGACGACGAGGCTCGCGGCGCGCCCGGACGGGAAGAAGTCGTCGTTGAACAGCCAGACCCGCATGCCGGTGCGCTTCGCCTCGTCCAGGGCGTGGCCGACGACGTCGAACCATCCGTCGCTGAGGAACGCCGGCTTCAGCGCGGACGTCTGGAACGGGAAGATCACCGCGTTGTAGACACCGCGCTGACGCAGGTCGGCAAGCTGCCGGTCGATCAGGTCGTTGGTGACCGTGCCGTTCCAGAACCACAGCACCGTCGGCCGGCTGTCGTTCGGTGGGTCGGCGAACGTGGCCGGGTCGAAACCCGCTGACGTGCTCGCGGGGGTCGGCGCGGCCGCCGATGCGACCAAGGGCGCCGACAACGTCGCCGTCACGAGAACACCGATAGCAGTGAGGATCAGTAGTTCTCGTCGTCTCATGCTTGATTGCTAACGACATTGCGCCGTGGCGGCAAGCAAACCGGACGGTGCTGGCCGAATGCGGCCAGAACGCTGCGCGTCACCCGTCGAGCCTCACGCTCGTGTGTCCCGGCAGCAGCGGCACGACGAGCCGATCTCCCTCGATACGCGTCGCCCCGGACGGGCCGCTCGTCGCGATCTCGAACTCCCCCGCCGCATGACCGTCGAGCGGCCAGCGGAGCGTGCCAGTCGTGTTCCCGGGCAGCGTGACGGCAACGCGGTACGCGGGCGACTGCTCGACGCCGACGCCGACCAGGCCGCGCACGGTGGCCACGGTGCCGTTCGCGCGGGCGAGCGAACCTGGCTGGGGGCTGACCTCGACCTCGGCGGCACCCGGCGCCGTGACGCTAACCCCGAGCACGTACCGGGGAATCAGGTACGCCGGCCCGGATGCCCACGGGTGGCTGAACGTCGTGTTCGACTTGACCGCCGGCGACCACGCCTCCATGGTCTGGGTCGCTCCCCAGGTCTCCATCATCGACAGCCAGGACGCCGGTCGCCTGCTGGTCATGATGTCCAGCGCGGCATCGACCCGGCCGCTGAGGAACAGCGCCTCGATCAGCCACGCGACCGCGTTCGCGCTGACCCTCACCGGATCGGCGGTGTTGCTCGCCAGCCAGTCGGCGATCCGCGGCCGCTCCGCGTCGGAGGCCACCCTGAGGGCCGCCGCGTACAGACTCGCGTGCTGGGCCTGGTGGGTAGTGCCCGCTCCGTCGTAGTACGCGCCGGTCGACGAGTCGTAAAACTGCGCGTTGAGCGCCTCGCGCATCGTCTGCGCGAGCGCGCCGTAGCGGTCGGCCTGCGCCGACCGGCCCAGCGCCCGGGCAGCTTGCTCCATCAGGACGAAAGCCTGGTACTGCCAGGCGTTCACCACCGTGTTGACGTTGGTGAACACGTAACCGTCCCGCTGCGAGGTGGGCCAGTCGACGATGTCAGCGTTGTTCTGGCTGGACGATCCGGGCGCCTTGCTGATCAACCCGTCGGCGTCGAGCCAGCGCTCCCCCTGCTCGGCGACGTGCAGGTCGAAGTCGGCGGCCAGCGCGTCCAGGTCGCCGGTCTGCAGGTACTCCTCCCACGCCGTCGTGATCGTCATGAACTTGTACTCGGTGGGCCTGCCCGGCCGCCGCAGCAGGTATCGGTTGGTCTGCCGGACGATGTCGTAGCTGCGCGAGTACGCCATCTCGCCGCGGCCGTGCGCGAGCAGGTCGCCCTCGTAGGCGTCGCGCTCGCGCGTGGGGCTGTCCATCTGCACGTCCTGCCGGTTGGCCGCGACGGTGTACGCGCAGAATCCCCAGACCTTGTCGAGGTCTGGGTTCGCGGACGAGAACGAGCCGACCTGTTCCGGCTCCGGAACGACCTGTTCGAGCAGCGTGACGGCATGCGAGAGGTCAAGGGACGGATCGGTGATCAGCTGCGCCCAGCGGAAGCACCGGTAACCCCAGTGCTCGATCGTCTGCACGCCTTCGCGGAGCGTCCACGTCTCGCGATACGTCGTCTGCGCGCGCAGCTGGTAGCGGACCGTCCCGTCGGCGTTGCGCTCCTCGCCGAGACGGATCTCGACCCGCGTCCCGTCCATACCCTGCGGTATGTCGAGCGAGAGCCGCAGGCCGGCGCTGAGCTCGCGGCCCGTGTCGAGCAGCCACTGACCGTCGGCGATCTTGGTGACGCTGACCGGGCGATGCTCGACGCGCTCGATATTGGCGGCGGCTCCCGGTGCGAGTCCGGTCAGCGGCGTGGCTGCGACCGCCGGCGCGAAGTCCGCACCCGCGTAGCCGGGCGAGGGCCAGCCGATCGATTCGTGCCGTGCGTCGAATGCCTCGTTCGGCGCAACGTAGTACGGCGTCTGGAAGTCGCCTGCGCACCGCAGCGTGTCGCCGCCGGTGCGTGCGCCCCAGTCCGGGCCGGTCGTCACCGTGACGACGCGGCCGTCGGTGTAGTGGACGTCGAGCAGTGCCTGCAGCTGCTTGCCGTGCTGCGTCCAGCACTGGAAGGCGAGGGCATTCGCGGCGCCCGAGCGCAGCGCGTCCGTCAGGTCATGCGTCTGGTACCGCGGCGCGTCGACGGACCGCGCCGGCCCGACGCCGACGTGCTGCCCGTTGCACCACGCCCGGTACGCGTGCTGGCGCGCCTCGTTGGGCGACTGCGCCGTCGCGAACAGGTACGCCCCGGCGATCTCGCCCGACGGCAGCGCGAACTCGTGCCGCACGAGCGCCCAGTCGTCCGGGCCGGGAACGCCCAGCACGCCCGCGGTGCTGTTGCCGACGAGCAGCCTCCCGTTGTCGAGGCTGCCGAACGACGGCAGGTTGCCCGCGTCGGAGAAGTCGTTGCGGTACAAGGGATTTCCCTGCAGCTCGGTGATCACGACGTCGTCGGCCCAGAACGACTCGGTCGAGCCGGTGCGGAACCCGAACGCACCGGCATGGTCGGCCAGCCCGGTCGCGGTGTCGACGACCTGGCCGTTGATCGAGGTCGTGATCGTGTCGCCGCTCGCCTCGACGCGCACTGCGAACGGCGCGTCGGACGGGATCGGGACGCTGAGCGGCACCTCGGCCAGCACCGTGTACGCGCCGTTGACCACGACGTGCCGGCGCAGCACTCCCGGCGTGCCGGCTACCAACTGCCACATGTAGCCGTTGCGCAGGTCGCTCGACATGCGGATGAAGATGCCGGCCCGCAACCGGCGGATCTGGATCGCCGCCGTCAGGGCCGCCTCACCGTACGAGGGCACCGGCACGGGCGCGGCCCACACTGCGGCGGCGCCTGACCAGTCGGCGTCGCCGAGCGGGCCCAGCACGACGCGACTGGCCGTTGACCAGTCCGTCCACCGGCCCGCACCCGGGCCGATCCGGACGCGCACTCGCCAGTGCGCGACCTCGCGCGGCCGCAGCGGCGAGAACGGCCAGGCGACGGCGGTGCTCGCTGGGGACGCGACGATCGCCGTCGTCTCCACCTTCGCCCTCGGTGCGAAGCCGCGCGGGTCGCGGGTCAGCTGAACCTGGTAGCCGCTCTGCACGCCACCGTCGTCGCCGGGCGTTACCGGCACCTGCCACCACAGCCGCGGTGTGGCGATGGTGACGCCCAGCGGGTCGTCGCGCAGGGCCGTCATCAGCGACGAGGGTTTGTCAGACGCCGCCGGTGCATCGTCGGCCCGAGCCGGTATCGAGGGCAGGCCGACGACCGCTGCGCCAACCCCTGCAATGGTGAGAAAACGCCGCCGCGTAAGGGGAATCCGGGCATCGTCTGGCATGGCGCCTCCTTGGGGTGGGCTACGAGCTTCGGGTGGGCTACGAGCTCAACCGCGCCTCGGCCGAGCGCCACGGTGCGTCGGTCGCCGAGGGCTCGTACCGGCGAAGCGGTTGGGTGGTGCGCACCAGGCGGCGCATCGAGGTCAGGTCGCCCTCGACGGCTCCCGCGGCGCGCGCCTGCACCAGGACGTTGCCCAGTGCGGCGGCCTCGGCCGGTCCCGCGACGACGGGCAAGCCGCAGGCGTCGGCGGTGAGCTGACAGAGCAGCTCGTTGCGCGATCCGCCGCCCACGAGATGCACGGCGTCGGCGGTACGTCCGGACAGTTCGAGCGCCTCGCGCAGCGTCCGGCGAAAGGCGAGCGCAAGGCTGTCGAGGATGCACCGGACCGTCTCGGCACGCGTCGACGGCGCCGGCTGCCCGGTCCGCGCGCACTGCCGCGCGATACGAGCGGGCATGTCGCCCGGCGCGAGGAAGCCGTGGTCGTCGACGTCGACGACAGCCCGGAACGGCTCGGCGCCGGCGGCCTCGTCAAGCAGCGCAGCCAGTTCACCGGCCCATCCGGACGCGCGCCAGACGCGCTCCGACTCCTGCAGCAACCACAGCCCCATGACGTTGCGCAGGTAGCGGATCGTCCCGTCGACGCCGCCTTCGTTGGTGAAGTTCGCCCGGCGGCTCTCTTCGGTCAGGACCGGCTTGTCGAGCTCGACGCCGACGAGGGCCCATGTGCCGCACGAGATGTAGGCGAACCGGTCGGACTCGGCGGGCACCGCGACGACGGCCGATGCGGTGTCGTGTGACCCGACGGCGACGACCGGGACGCCCGCGGGCAGCGCCGCCTGATCGGCAACGGCAGGCAGCACCGCGCCGACCATGTCGCCGGGACGGCGCAGCGGCGGCAGGATCACCGGGTCGAGGCCGAGCCGCGTCGCGAGCTCAGTCGCCCAGCGTCCGGACCGGATGTCGAGCAGCTGCGTGGTCGACGCGTTGGTCAGCTCAGCGCCGCTGTTGCCGGTCAGCCAGTAGCCGAACAGGTCGGGCAGCAGCAGCAGCGTGCGGGCGAGGACGAATGACGGGCTGCGCTGCTCCGCGACCAGTTGGAACAGCGTGTTGATCGGCATGAGCTGGATACCCGTCGTGGCATAGAGCTCCTCGGGCGATGCGACGGCGAGCACCTGCTCGACGGCGCCGTCGGTGCGCGGGTCTCGGTAGTGCACCGGGTTGCCGAGCAGCGACCCGGCTGCGTCGAGCAAGCCGTAGTCGATCGCCCACGAGTCGATACCGAGACTCGTCAGCTCGGCCTGCCGCGCCGCCGCGCTGACGCCGGCCAGCGTCTCGCGGAACAGCCCTAGGACGTCCCACCGCAACGTGCCCGACACGGAGACCGGGACGTTGGCGAACCGATGCACCTCTTCGATCTCCAGCCGTTGCGCGTCGACGTGCCCGAGCACGACCCGGCCCGACGACGCGCCCAGGTCGACGGCCGCGAACGACGTCACAGCGCTCCGACCCGCACCGCCCAGACGACCGCCTGCACCGGGGTATCGACACCTATTCGGTCGCACAGCGACCGGATACGCCGGCGTACGGTCCGTTCGCTCAGATGCAGCCGGCGGGCGACCGCGTCGAGCACCAGGCCATCAGCGATCAGGCCGAGCAGCTTCGCCTCGTCGTCGGCGAGCGTGGTGGGCAACGCCGCGCCTTGGGTGATGGCAAGTCCTGTCACCGAGTACTCCTCTCTGCGACCCGTTGCCCCCCGGATGGCTAACGCAGGAACGCCGCCGCGACGCCCGCGTCGACCGGGATGTGCAGGCCTGTCGTGTGCGACAGGTCGCCGCCGGTCAGCGCGAACACCGCGTTCGCGACGTGCTCGGGCAGCACCTCGCGCTTGAGCAGCGTGCGCTGCGCGTAGTAGGCGCCGAGCTCTTCCTCGGGCACTCCGTAGACGGCTGCGCGTTGCGCGCCCCAGCCGCCGGCGAAGATGCCCGAGCCGCGGACCACACCGTCCGGGTTCACGCCGTTGACGCGGATTCCGTGCTCGCCGAGCTCAGCCGCGAGCAGCCGCACCTGATGGGCCTGGTCGGCCTTGGCAGCGCCATATGCGACGTTGTTCGGGCCGGCGAACACGCTGTTCTTGCTCGAGATGTAGACGATGTCGCCGCCCATGCGCTGGGCG
>DASXRA010000030.1:0-10925 GCA_036506855.1 Jatrophihabitantaceae bacterium | reverse complement strand
AGCATGATCGCGGCGTCCAGCGCGTCACGCGCCAGCGGCCCGGAGTGGTCGCGCGTGTACGACAGCGGAATCACGCCGTAGATCGAGGTGCGTCCCATCGTCGGCTTGAGGCCGGTCAGGTTCTGCTGATTGGACGGGTTGACGATGCTGCCGCCCGTCTGGGTACCGATCGACGAGGTCGCCATCCTGCCGGCCACCGAGCACGCCGGCCCGGTCGACGAGCCGCCGGGGTCGATCGACGGGTCGTTCGGCGTCCACGCGTTCACCGTCGTGACCGTGCCGTTCGGCGTCGTGGCGCGGGTCGTCGCGAGCGGCCCCATCTGGCCCTTGCCGATGACGATGCCGCCAGCGGCCTTGAGACGCGCCACCGAGGTCGCGTCGTACGGCGGGACGAACGACTCGAAGATGAACGAGTTCGCGGTCGTCGTCACGCCGGCCGTGTAGTAGTTGTCCTTGATACACAAGGGGATTCCGCTCAGCACGCCAGGACGAGGGGCGGCTGCCAGCGCCCGGGCGCTGTCGGCCGTCACAGCGTTGAACGCCTGGTACACCGAATCGAACTTCGCGATCCGGTCGAGGTGCGCGTCGACGAGCTCGACCGCGGTCAGGCGCCGCTGGCGCAGCAACGTGATCGCTTCGGCGATCGTTGCCTCGGTCGGATCATGCGCCGCAGCAGGGCGGACGTCGACGTCCGGGACGCGTGGTCGCCCGGCGGGCGCCGCGCCGGCTGACGCGGCGCCGGTCCACGTGGGCAGGGACGTCAGCGCTGCCGCGCCGGCGGCGACTGTGGCGCTGCGGCTGAGGAAGACCCGCCGGTTGATCTCCCGTGCGCTCATTCGTCCACCCCGCCCGTCCACGCCTCGGTGATCGACGGGTACTCGAGCGGCGGCGACAACACCTGGCTGAGCGCGTTCGGGTCGGCGCTGCCGCTCGGCGCGGACGGGCGCCAGCCGTTGATCGCCGCCGGGTTGGCGAGCAGGAAGGAGCGCAGCGAGGCGAGGGTTTGCGTCTGGGTCGGCGCACCCGTCACGGGATCCGGCGTGGTCGGCAGCAGCGACAGGTCGATGCCGGACAACACCAGCCGGCTGATGATCAGGGTATTCAGCTGATCGGTGGTCAGACTCGACGGATCGACGGCCACGAAGACCTCCACGAGAAGGGTTTTCGCCCGGCTGGCGCACGAGGCTGATTCAACCAACCGGCTGGCCGTTTCGTGCCTGTGGCGTCGCAGTCACACTCTGGTTTCGCGACGGGTCGCGGCGACGGCGCCCGAGCACGGCGCCGCCGCAACCTCAGAGCAGGCCGCGATCGCTGAACGCCTTCGATACCGCGCCTGCAGCACCGGTGCCATAGAGCCGCTGCGCCGCAGCAACGGTTGCCTGGGCAGCTGCGCGGAACGACGTGTCGACGGCGAAGTCGAACTGAGCGTCGACGATGATCCGATCGGCCTTCGTGGCGCCCAATGCGCCGCGGATCGCGTAGAGCGCGGATGACCAGATCTCGCCGTCAGCGTGCACCTCGCCGACCACGTCCTCCGGGTAGTGCTTCGTGCCGTCCAGCCGCCGCAGGCAATGCACCGGACCGCGCGTGTACGACACGGAGTCCCAGTCGGCAACGCAGGCCTCGGGGGTGAGCGTCGGCACGCCGGCTACGAAATCGGTGACAGCCACGGACAGGTAATCGGAGAAGCCCTCACCGATCGAGCCGGACTCCAGATTGGTGCCGAACCCGGGCACCTGACCGTCCTGCACCGAGTGGCCATACTCGTGGACGATGACCTCGGCGTCCTCGGCGTCGTCGACGCCGCCCTTGCCGAACGTGATGTTGGCCTTGTTGTCGCGGAAGAACGAGTTGTCTCCGCCGAACTGGTCGATGCGCAGCTCGATCTGCCGGTTGTTGACCGCAGGCAGGTTGGTGCCGAAGCCGAGCGACTCGAGGTAGTGGTGCGCCTGCGTCACCCAGTAGTAGCCCATGACCTGCTCGAACTGGTCGACGTTGCGGTGCCAGTCAGGGAACGATCCGCCGACGATTCGCGCCGCCGCCCCGGTGTTGCTCTTGACGCGCACCCACTGGCCGGTGAGGGTTCCGGACGAGTCGAGGTTGGTGAGCGTGACCCTCTTGTACGACGAGGCGAACGCGGGCAAGTCGGCATCCTTCGCGTCGACGAGGCTCTCGTCGCCGGTCTGGGTCACGGGGTTGGGGAAGAACACCGTGCCGGCGGCCGTGTTGCCGAAGCCGCCCGCAGCTGTCGCGGGGGAACCACCGAGCAGCGCGAGGGCCACTGCGGTCACAACGGCTGCGGCGAGAATCTTGCGAAGGGTCGAGATGCGCATGTGGTCCTCCGGCCGGACGGCATTTCTCGGTGCCCGGACGTTACGCGCTCGGCGGCGCAGGCGGTACCTCGGCGAACGCGGCCGCCTATTTGGTGACTCGCAGCCAGAGGTTCGTGACTTGCGGAGTATCGCTGCGGGCGATCCATTCCAGGTGGACGCTGCCGTTGCCGGCCTGCTCGAACAGGCGCACCCCGTCGCCGAGCAGGACCGGGGCGACGTGCACGAGGATCTCGTCGAGCAGGCCGGCTTGCAGGCAGCGTTTCGCGGTCGTCGCGCCGAAGATCACCACGTACTTGTCGCCCGCTGCAGCCTTTGCGGTGGCCACCGCGTCGGCCAGCTCGCCGCTGAGAAACGTGAACCCGGGAGCTGCGGGCGGAGCGGCATCGTGCGTAAGCACGAACATCGGGCCCGTCCATACGCCGCCGTACGGCTTGCCGGCTTGCGTCGAGGCGGCGCCGAACGAGTTGGCCCCGATGAGCAGCGCGCCGATCTGGCCGAGAACCTCGTCGACGGTCGAGTTCGCGCCACCGAGGTGGTCGTGCAGCCAGGCCATGTCGTTGCCGGGCGCGGCAATGAACCCGTCCAACGACATCGTGACGTGGTACAGCACCTTGCTCATCAGTGCGGTTCCTTGCGCTGTCGCGCCCAGTGCGCCGGGCGGCTGAGCGACAGCGGCAGTTTCGGGTCGGCATCGCCCCGCGTGGCATCGAGCTGGGATTGGACGAGAAAGATACTGCCGGTCAGATCGGCACCGCCCAGGTCGGCATCCCTGAGGTCGGCCCCGAGCAGATCGGCCATCCGCAGGTCGGCACCGCTGAGGTCGGCCGCAATCAGGAGAGCGCCGCGCAAGGTCGCCCCGGCGAGATCGGCGCCGCGAAGGTCGGTACCGACGAGGTCGGCACCGCTGCGGTCCGTGCGTTGCCGCGCGGCCCCGGATCGGACGAGTTCGCTCGCTCGTTGCAGCAACGCGTTGGCGTCGTGGCGGCACGCCGAGACATCCAGGTCGGCCAACACATCGGGGCCGCCGCGCGTGAGGCGTTCGATCTCGTCGCGCGTCGCGCTCAGCTCGTCATGGATCGGACGGGCCGGTTGCAGCGTCATGGCCTCGCTGAGATACCAGAGCAGTTCGTGCAACTGGCGCATGTTCGCGAACACGGCGAACATCTGCGGCGCCGTTTGCGGGGCGCTCCGCCAGTCGCGTCCACCGAAAGTGCCTTGCGCGACGTGCTGTCCCGCGCCGAAGCAGTCGTAGACCGTGCAACCGCGAAAGCCTTGCTGGCGCAGGTCGGCGTGAATGCCACACCGGAAATCCCCTCGCAGGTTGGGACACGCCTGCCCCGCCGGCTTGTCGATGGCGAAGTCCGCGGACGCCGCGAACGCCGGAGCGACGCAGCACAGCCCGAAGCAGCGCGCGCAGTCGGCACGCAGGCTGAACTGTTCCCCGGGCGGCACCGGGCTCAGCTCAGTGAGACCGCGAGCTCTTCGAGGTGATCCATCGCCTCTTGCATGCCGCCCTCCATACCGGAGTTGATGTGCATGTCGCGGTCCTCCTGGGACGTGTGCTCCACGAGCATCGTGACGGTGGTTCGCCCATCCTCCTCGGTGAACGTGACCGTAGTGATCGCGTACGCGTCCGGCATGCCCTCGTAGATCTCGGTCGCGACGATGCGCTCGTTCGGCACGATCTCGCGGTACTCGCCGTGGAAGGCAACCTCGAATCCGGCGTTCGCCGTCATCACGTAACGCCACGTGCCACCGACCCGCAGATCGACCTCGACGCTCGTGACGTCGCCCCGGTCCCCGCTCCACCAGCGCTTGATCAGATCAGGCGTGGTCCACGCCTGGTAGACCAGGTGCTTGGGCGCGGCGAACTCCCGCGTGATCAGGACCTGTGTGTCCGTCGGGAGCGTCACCACTGCCGTATGGCTACTCGTCACTACGTCCATCTCCTTGCTCCTTTTCGATCAGGTCGTCCAACACGACATCGAGCCGGTCGAATCGCTCGGTCCACGTCCGCTCGTAGCTCTGCACCCAGTCGTGGATGGGCTTGAGCGAACGGCCGTTGAGCCGGTACATCCGCTGCCGCCCCTCGTCACGCACCTCGACCAGCCCCACTTCCCGCAATACCCGCAGGTGTTTGGACACCAGCGGCTGCGCCAGGCCGAGCTGCACGACCAGGTCGTTCACGGGCCGTTCCCCCACGGCAAGGACGTCCAGGATCTGCCGCCGCCGGGGCTCGGCCACGGCGTTGAACACGTCCGCTGTCGTCGCCGCTCGCGCCACGGAGAAAACATATACCCATATAGGAATGTGTCAAGGGCGGCGCTGAGAACGAGTGGCCCGCAGCCGGGCGGCCTTGGTCGTCATGGCCGTCTCCTCACCACTCGTCGCGCCCATCGTGGCGCTTGCACGGGTAGGACGGAGCACGCGTGCAGTTCTCGACATGCGCCATGCGGGCGGACGGGCAAGTCGGCCCGTCCGGACGGGACTATCGGCCCTTTGCCGCTGATCTTGTGGCGGAGAAGATCACTTGCGAACAAGGCAGCGTTTTGCCTGTCCGCCCAAGCCAAATGGGAGTGTCATGACGCTGTCGGGGACGGTGTGGGAACGCTCCCAGCGAGCTCGGCTGAACGCCTGCGCGGCGGGCTGACACGTGCATCTGCCCAGTCCCGAGGAAGAGAAGCTGGCCGACGAGGTCGGCTCGTGGGCCATCGAGCGGCTGACCTTTCGCTCAGACACCTTTCCGCTCCGGCGCGAGGTAGGCCCGCTTCCCCAGATCCGCAGTTCCGGAATCGGCGCGTCCGAGGCCTGGCGGGTGCTGCGCGACCGCGTGTTGCCCACCGCGCTACCCACTGACCATCCGCGCTATCTGGCCTTCGTAGGCGGCTCCCCGACGGTCACGTCGGTCATCGCCGATATGGCGATATCGGCCGCGGGCGTCTATGCCGGCAGCGCGCTCGAAGGCGGCGACGTGGTTCGCGCCGAGGGTGCCGCTGTGCGCTGGCTCGCACAGCTGGCCGGCATGCCGTCCGGCGCGTTCGGCACGTTCGTCAGCGGCGGTTCGATCGCGAATCTGAGCGCCCTCGTCGCGGCCCGGCACGACCGCCGGCTACGCACAGGCGGGCGTCCAGGGCTGATCGTTGCGGGTCACAGCGCGCATGCGTCGGTCGCGTCCGCCGCGCAGATCATGGGCTGCGACATCGTCCTCGACGGCGACGCCGACGGACGCCTCGACCGCGCCGCCATGGAACGCATCCTGAGCACGACACCGCTCGACGACATTGCCTGCGTCGTCGCGACGGCCGGGGCCACGAACACCGGTGCCGTCGACGATCTCGCCGGTGTCGCCGACGTGTGCCACGCGCACGGCCTGTGGCTGCACGTCGACGCCGCGTACGGCGGCGCCGCGTTGCTCTCCGAACGGACTCGGCCGCTGTTTCGCGGCATCGAGGACGCCGACTCGGTCACGATCGATCCGCACAAGTGGCTGTTCACGCCGTTCGACTGTGCGGCCGTCATCTACCGCGACCCGGAACGAGCACGCCGCGCGCACACCCAGGTGGCGAGCTACCTCGACGCGGTCACCGGCGACGAGCACGACAATCCGTCCGATTACGCGATCCACCTGAGCCGTCGCGCCCGGGGCATCCCGTTGTGGCTGTCGCTGCTGGCGAACGGCACGGCGAGCTATCGCGAGGCCGTCGATCATTGCCTGGACGTGGCCGAATACGCCGTCCGGCGAATCGAGGCGTCCACACACCTGGAGATCGTCGGTACTCCCGCCCTGTCGGTAGTGCTGTTCCGGCGCGTGGGGTGGTCCGCCGAGCAGTACCGGGCTTGGAGCGCCTGGGCGGCTTCGAGCGGGTTCGCGCTCGTGACGCCCACCGAACTCGACGGTGAAACCGTTCTCCGGTTCTGCATCGTCAATCCGGTGACCACCGATGCCGATATCGACCTGATCGTCGACCGGATCCGCTAAGCCGGATTTGGCCCGGCTCGCCCGTCGTATCGATTGGGTGAGCTGGAAGATCACCACTGCGCTCAGGTAGCCCTGATTCCCGCCGACTGTACGTGTAGAGGTACGTCCGGCACTTCGGCTATTTGTCGCGTGTGCCGGAATCACCTGTCGACGACGCCGCACAAGCCGGCCTGCAGACGTGAGGGGAGCGGTGGTCAGCAATGTCAGTACAGAGCCACGCGTTCCTGCGACGAACGGTGCGGGTGCTCGGCCCAGTGGCATGGGCTGTGATGCTCACGGCGTACGTGTCCCATTTCTTCGTCGGCGAACACTCGACTGAGACGACTCAGCTGATCCTGGTGTCGGGCCTGTCGGTCTTCTTCGTCGTCCAGGTGATCCGGCTGATCGTCGCGGCGAGCATCACGCCGAAGCGACGCGCCGCGCTGGTCGTCCTGCTCGCTTCGGTCACCCTCTGGGCGGCGGGATCGGTGGCCGTCAACGCCGCCAAGCTGTCCGAGCAAGCCCACTTCCCGGCACCGGGCGAATGGCTCTTTCTCGCGTCCTACGTTGCCATGGCGGGCTATCTCGTGATCGATGCCCGCAATCGGATGAGCCGCTCCCTGGTCACCTGGCTGGACGTCGTGGTGGTCTGCGGTGGCACGGCATGCGTGTCGGCGAGCCTGCTGCTGACGCCCGTCGCAACCGCCTTCGGCAAGGGCGGGTTGTCGCTGTTGCTGGCCTTGCTCTACCCGCTGATCGACCTGGCGCTCGCCCTGCTCGTCCTCGCGCAGGTCTTGCTCCGGCTTCGCCCGGACCCCAGGCAGGCCGCCGCGATCGGTCTCGGCTTCGTGCTGTTCGCCATTGCGGACGGTAACTTCGTGACCAGCGTCGCGTCCGAGACGTACAACTTCTCCACGCTCAGCGACATCGCATGGGGCTCGGGCTTCGCCCTGATCATCGGGGCTGCCTGCCGACCGAGACGCAAGGCGCTGGCTGCCCTTCCCAGGCGGCAGGGCCCCGCGATCATGGTCTTCGCCGGTGCCGCGGCGATCGTGGTCCTGGCGCTGCGCCCGTCGGCCGATCTCGGTCCGTACCTCGCCGCGGCGGCGGTGCTGACACTGCTCGCTGCCGGCGGCCGGCTCGTCCTTGCATTGCGAGAAGCGAACGGCGCAGCAGAGGCACTCGCGCTGTCGCTGACCGACGACCTCACGATGTTGCCGAACCGCCGTGCCGTCCGGAACAAGATGGACGAGCAGATCGCGGCGCGGCAGCCCCTGGCGCTGATGCTGCTCGACATGGACGGGTTCAAGGAGATCAACGACACGCTCGGCCATGCCGCCGGCGACACGGTGCTGCAGCTGGCGGCACACCGCATGCGCGCCACCCTGCCGCCGGACGTCGTGATCGCCCGCCTGGGCGGGGACGAATTCGCCATCGTCTCGACGACCGAGGACGAGATCGCGCTGCTCGGCACGGCGCGCGACATCCTCGACGCGCTCGCCGAGCCTCTGCTGGTGGACGGCATCGAAATCGCGTTGAGCGCGTCGATCGGAATCGCGTTGCACGCCGAGTCCGATCCGGGCAGCAGCGAGCTGCTGCGACGCGCCGACGTCGCGATGTACCAGGCGAAGCTGTCTCGCTTGGGATCCGCCCTCTACGACCCGCATCTGGACGACTTCTCCAGGCCACGACTCCAGCTTGCCGAGGAACTCCGCAGAGGGATCGCGGCCGGCCAGCTCACGCTGTGGTACCAGCCCCAGATCGACGCGGTGACCCAGGAGGTGTGCGCACTCGAGGCGCTCATTCGCTGGAACCACCCGACGCAGGGCATGTTGTCACCAGCTGTGTTCTTGCCGGTGGCGCGTCGCGCCGGCCTGATGTTGATGTTGTCCGACGAGGTGGCCCGACAGGCTGTCGCCGCAGCTAAGGAGCTGCGCGCGAAGGGGTTGAACCACCGCATCGCCATCAACTGCGCGCCCCCGGAACTGCTGAGCGGAGTCTTCCTGCCGCGGCTCTACGATGCGCTGGACGCTGCCGGCGTGCCCGCATCGGCCCTGGTTGTCGAGGTCACCGAGGACTCGTTCCTCGCCGACCCTGAGCGGGCGCGCGCCGTCGTCGTCGACATGCACAAGCACGAGCTGCAGATCTCGATCGACGACTACGGCACGGGCTTCTCGTCGCTGTCCTACCTGCGTGACCTGCCCGTGCAGGAATTGAAGATCGATCGTTCGTTCGTCGCGACGACGCTCGCCGATCCCCGCAGCCGGATGATCGTGCTGTCGACACTGCAGATGGCGCACGGCCTCGGGATGCGGGTCGTGGCGGAAGGCGTCGAGAACGCCGCCACGGCGGTCGAGCTGATCCAGATGGGTATCGACGTGCTGCAGGGCTACCACATGGCACGGCCGATGCCGCTGGCTGAGATCGAACCGTGGATCCGGAACTGGTCGACCTTTGCCGAAAGCGTCGGCTCGTCTCCCCTTGGGGTAACCCGAGCGGACGAGCGCCCCGTCGTGTCTACGCGCGCGACGCGAGTTCAGAGTGCGCGGCGCTCGGTGTCATGACCGGGCGACGCTCGCTCAGCCGGTACGCCTCCAGCTCGGGCACGGTCACGCCGTCCAGACCGACGCCCTGAACGATCAGGCGATACGTGTCCGGGTTCGTGCGGCGCGCTGTGTCGACCATCTCCGCGAAGTTCCCGTACACCGGCGTGCTGCCGGGCGAACCGAGATACGGCTCGGACTTCGTACCGGGGAGCCTGTGGGTCGTGATTCCGCCGACCGTGATCAGCTGCAGCGCGCGGTCGTCCATGATCATGACGACCGACTCGACGCCGTTGACCCGACCCGCCGTCAGCACGCCGTGGTACAGCGCTATGGCCGCGAACATGCGCACGCTCTTGTCGATGTCCGGGTGGACGCCGACCGTCGCGAAGTCCCAGGTGCTGGCAAGATCGATGCCCACGGCGCGGGCCGCGCGCTCGCCGTCGACGCTCCACGGCGGCTCGGCGAGGTCGTTGAGCGACTTGAACCCGGCTTCGCTCGGCCTGATCAGCCGGCAGACGCCGAAGACCTTGTCGTTCGGATCCGCGAGAACGATGAAGAACGACGCGTCCTCGTAACGACCGTATTCGGCCTGCAGCTGTTCGCGCGTATTGCCGAATGTGCGCAGGAAGATGTCGGCCTCGCACTCGCGCGCGGCCTCGAGCAGGTCGCCGGTCGGGTCGAATACCAGACGCAGCGGAGTAGTCGTGTTCATATGAATCCCCCGAAGATAGCTGCCGCCGGCTCACCCCGCGGGCAACTGACTCGAAAATTAACATGCGGCGCGGCCGTTGGAACGGGCCTTTAGGCCCGAGTAAATAACTTCCTGAAAAAGCATTCCGGGGCCCGCGGTGCGCTCGCCGGCGCTCAGCCGCCCTCGTAGGCGAGCGGTTGCGCGCCAGTGATGGTGCGGATCATCGTGCGCACCGGTTCCACCGGCCCTCACGGGTAGGGCTCGAAGTCCGGGAAACTCGCCCGCGATCATGTCCTGGAACGGCCGGTCACGACGAAGTCGCCGAATCGTGCCGCGCAGGCCGACTCCGGCCGGACCGTGACCAGCGGCCGCTACGCGTCGAGCGCTCGGCAAGTCTCGCCGTCCGCGCCGGCGCGCCAGCACTCGGAGGGACCAGCTTGAATTCTTGACGACGGATTGGCAGCGACCGTAGCTTGACGTTCCGTCAAGCGAGCGATCTCCTGCGCCGAAGGTCTCGGCGAGCTGATCAGGCGGTCGGGCCGCTCCCATCAGATTGGAATTCGCGGCATGAATGTTCTCTACATCGGCGGCACAGGCACTATCAGCGCATCCTGTGTCGCAGAGTCCGTACGCCAGGGTATGGACGTCTCGGTCATCAACCGCGGACGCACTGCGGCGCGACGGCCACTGCCGCAGGAGGTCACGCCGCTCACGGCGGACGTCGGCGATGCCGACTCGATGCGCGAAGCATTAGCCGGCCGCGAATTCGACTGTGTGGTGAACTTCCTGAGCTACGGGGCCGACGATGCGGCGATGTCGGTCGAGCGGTTTCGCGGCCACGTCGGTCAATACGTCCACATCAGCACAGCCGCCATGTACCACAAGCCGGTGCGACGGCCGCCGTTCGTCGAGTCGACCACGCGTCACAATCCGTTCTCGCAATACGCAAGGGACAAGATCGCCGCCGAGGACGTGCTGCTGCGTGCCTACGACGACGAACACTTTCCGGTGACGATCGTGCGGCCGTCGCATACCTATGACGACGCGCATCCACCGCTCCCCGGCGACTGGACCGTGGTCGACCGCATCGTGCGCGGCGAGGAGATCGTGGTGCCCGGCGACGGCACATCGTTGTGGACGCTCACCCACTCGGCGGACTTCGCAGTCGGACTGGTCGGACTGATCGGCAACTGGCAGGCGGTCGGCGAAAGCTTTCACATCACGTCCGACGACGTCCTGACCTGGAACGGGATCTACGAGTCCATCGGCCACGCCGCCGGCCGACCCGCCAGGCTGGTGCACGTGCCTTCGGAGTTCCTGCCGCTCGCAGCACCGGAGTGGTCATGGTCAGGCGGCATCGTCGGCGACCTGCAGCACAGCGTCGTTCTCGACAACAC